>CBDUTX010000318.1:0-3010 GCA_965370235.1 uncultured Desulfuromonadaceae bacterium
ATAAATAACATCGAAGCTTCTTTTTATATATATAAAAGTGCTGTTGAAATTTTTTCAGATTCATTTTATTTAGGGAATAACATTGAGACCAGAGGCTTTTATTATTTTTTTCCCTGGGCGCTTGAACTTCTTTCTTCTGTTGAAGAAATATTAAAGGAAGGAGGAGAACTTAATAATATTTCTACTTCTTCTTATAAAACATTTACTGAATTAGGTGATTATCATAGTAATTATAAGAATTTTATAATCAAACTTCCTCAATTAATTGATAAATTCATTCAGGAAATGGAAAAAAATAAAAAAGTCACTTCCGGACTTATCCATAATTATATTCATAGTAAAATTAATGCAAGAGAACTCATTTTACCTGATGGTATAAGGAATTATATTTTTTCAGGTTTTAATGCTTTAAATAAAGTTGAAGAAGATATTCTACTCGATATTTTTCAAAGGGATGAATTGAATTCAATTTTTGTTTTAAGAACTGACATAAATTCAATAAATGAAAGAAATTCACCTTTTTATCTTCAAAATCAAACTTTAAAAAAGCTGAATATAAAACCTGATAAAACAGGTGATAATACATCAGACTGGAAGTGCTTCGGTGATAGAGTTAAAATTTATCCTGTCTCCAATCTTGAAACAGAAATGACTGTGATATATGAAGTTCTTCAAAAAATTATAGATGATTATCACATTAAAGATTACAAAAAAATTGGTGTTGTTCTTCCTAAAGCTGCTTCATTAATTCCTTTTATTCAAGGTGTGGTTTCAAGGTTCGATATTAAGAAAAAGAATATTCCTTTTAATATTACATTAGCATATCCTTTTCAAAGAACACCTCTTTTTCAATTAATTAACAATATACTTACAATACATGAGGAGATTTTCACAGGCAAGTTGACCACAAAAACCTATCTGGATTTAATAAGACATCCCTATGTAAAGTTATCAGGAGAAAAAGAAGATAATGAGCTGTTGAAAAGAGGAATACATATAATAGAGAATATAATTAGAAAATCGAATATTATTTATTTGGAAATAGAGGAAATTGAAAATTTTCTCATTTATGAACTTTCTGCAGACAGTGATAAAAACAATTCAAAACTTTCCGATAAAATCATAGAAGAAGTAAAACTTATACATAGGAGATATTTCAAATTTACATCAAAATCTTTAATTGAGCTATGCCAGTCACTTAAAGAAATTATTTTCTTTTTGATGGATAAAAATAGCAGTTCAATTTTTTTTAAAGATTATATTAATACTTCTGCAATTGTTCTTGATGAGATAATTGATTTTATTAAAGAGAATAATATAAGAAATCCCGGATATGAATATTATACAAATTTTATAAGATATTGTTTCTCGAAAGTTAGAATAAATTTTACCGGCACTCCATTTCAAGGAATTCAGGTTATGGAGCCACTGGAGTTCAGAGGTTTACAATTCGATCATGTGATAATTGCAGACTGTGTTGAAGGGGTTTTTCCTGAAAGTAAAAAATACGACCCAATTTTACCATATGATATTAGAAATATATTTAAAATCAGAACATATCATGACTGGGAAACTCTATTTTCATATAATTTTTTTTCAATTGTAGCTTCATCTAAAACAGTTGATATATTTTATCCTGAATATATAGATGGAAAAAATACAGTTAGAAGTAGATTTGTAGAGAAAATAATATATGAAATTGAAAAAAAGAAAAAAACTGTGAATAATTATAAATTTTTGATTATTCCTGAAATAATATTCTCAATAGAACAGAATAATTTAAGAATCATAAAAAAAACAAAGAAAATATTTGATATAATGAATTCTGATTCTTTTTATTTCTCACCATCCTCTATCGAAAACTATATTAAATGCCCTTTGATGTTTTACTACAGTAAAATATTAAAATTAAAAAAAAAAGAAGATGTAATAGAAGAAACAGATTCAGTTACAACCGGAAATATAATTCATAGTGCTCTAAAGAAAATATATACTTCTGATATTTCAAATTTGATCAATACTTGCAAACCTCTTGATAATGAGATTTCTGAAATAATTACATTTTATCTAAGGGAAGGGTTCAGGTTTTTCAATCTCAATCCTGATAAAGGGATATTAAAGATAAAATTTTATTTGATGAAGGAAAAGTTAACAAAATTTATCACAGGAGACATTATTCGACTTCAAAGAAATTATATAAAAATCAAAGAACTTGAAAGAGAAATATGGTGCTTTAAATATTTTAACGGAATTATTAATAAAAACATAAAATTTAAATGTATAATTGACAGAGTCGATATTTATAATAAATATTATAAAATAATTGACTATAAAACCGGTCATTCTTTTTCTACAAAAATTAATAAGAAAAAAGAGAAAATATTTGAAAAACTGATCGATATTAATGATGAGAACTATTTAAAAACATTAGACAAAATATCAACAATGTACAGAAGTTTTCAAATACTTCTCTATATTTTTCTCTATAAGGATGTTATGAATATTTCATCGTACGAATTTTTAGAAGGAGAATACATTTTTATTAAAGAGGTAGAAAATAATAAAATTTATAGAAATGTATTTGAAAGCAGTAAAGAACCATTTGGTTTCGATGAGAAGAAAAAAACAATGGATATTTTTACAGAAAATCTCCAAAATGTCCTTGAGGATATTCTCAACAGAGATTTATTTATACCTAACCCTGATGAAAAAAAATGTGGATATTGTCCTTACTTTGTTACTTGCGGGAAGATGTAAAATTAATAATTGAGAAAGTACTACCTTGCATGCCAGATCTTTTTCAATTCCTCAATTTCATCTTTAAGTGTTCTTATATTTCTTTTAGTTTGTCTTTTTCTTTTCTTTTTCTTTTTTCTCTCAAGAGCTTTAAGACTTAATGTAATTCTATGAAGTTCTTTATCAACTTTTAAAACTTTTACACGGACTATATCACCAACTGAGATTATTTCCTCAGGAGATGATATATATCTGTGAGAGATTTCAGAAACAT
>CBDUTX010000319.1:0-3006 GCA_965370235.1 uncultured Desulfuromonadaceae bacterium
TTAACTTTATTAAAAATTGTATATGAAACGGTTACCAATGTAACAAAAGTCTTTATTTTACCTAAATAAGGTATTATTGCAAATGCTTTTCGTTTACGTAATCTACCCCCCATTCGTTTTACACCGGTCAAAGTACTGCCAATCGTATCATCTGCTTTTGTTGCAATACTTCCAAAACTGGTCGTTATAGTCGTAATTCCTTCTGCTGCATCATGTACTTCTTTTAATAATGAAGGAAGTTCCTTGTTTGTAATATCAAGGGTCTTATTAAATTCTTCAACTGTTCCCTCGGTTTTCTTTATAAGAAAAATCAGCCGGATTATCCCTACAGCTATCAGGAATACAATAACTGAGATTTCAGCAAGTACTATCCACCAAAATATTGTCATAACGTACCAGAATATAATAAAATAATCACATTGTCAATTATTAGAACTTCATTTGAAATTCATCAGGTATTTCCCCATTAAAATCTTCTACATCAATATTTCTCACAACTGCTCCATAACATTCATTTTTAAGTATATTTATTAAAATATCTTCAAATTCTATCTGCAAATCCATAACAACTTCTACACTTCCGTCTGAAAGATTTTTAACCCATCCACATAGCCCTAATCCTCTGGCTTTTCTTGAAATTGAATACCTATATCCAACTCCCTGAACAATTCCGTGCACAATAAACTTTTTCTTTATAGTTCTTTCCTCCGTCCGGATGTAGGTATTCCTTCTATGGTTCTGTATTTTGCAACTGTTCTTCTTGCAACATTATAGCCCTTTTCTTTTAATATATTAGATATTTCCTCATCAGTTAATGGAAAAAGCGGATCTTCACATTTAATAATTTCCTTGATTTTTTCTTTAATTTCTACTGATGAAACCGAACCACTTTTATCTGTTGTTATCGCACTTGAGAAAAACTTCCTCAAAGGATAAGTACCAACAGGTGTTTCAATAAATTTATTTTGGACAACTCTGCCAACTGTCGATGTATTTAAATCAAGTTCTTCTGCAACATCTTTATATGTCAGGGGTTTAAGAGGACCTTTCTCTAAAAGAAAAGTTGCCTGAATCTCAATTATTTTTTTCACCACTTTTTCAAGAGCATATTCCCTGTCTTTTATATGCTTGGAAAGATTTTCAAGGAACACAGCTTCCTGATAATTTGATTTAAAAGCATTAATCATTTTTTGATTGATTTTTTCTTGTCTTTTTTTATTTTCAAGATCATTCAATATTTTACGATAAATATTCCGAGAGATATTAATTTTTACTTTTGGTATTTCAATGTTCCTCCACAGAGAAGAAAGTACAAGACTTCCTTCAGTTTCCCGTATAATAAAATCAGGTTTTACAGATCTCGGTATTTTACCCCAATTACCACATGAAGGTCTTGGATTTAATTGCTTAATAATTTCAACTGTTTCATCAATCTTTTTATCCGTAGTCTGTAGAATTTTTCTCAGCTTTTTCCTGTCTTTATTTTTTAAAGCCTTTAATCCTCCATTGACAATCAACTTTACAGGAAGAGAGTTGTCTAAAAAAGATTTAGCTTTTAACTGCAGAAGAATACATTCCTCGAGATTTCTGGCAGCTATACCGGGAGGATCAAATTTCTGTATTATATTAAGTACTTTTTCAATTTGGGAAACAGTTTTTTTTATAATTGTAGCAAGATCTGCAATGTGAATATCAAGATAACCATACGAATCAAGATATTCGATTATCCTCTCACCTATTTCAATTTCATCTTTATTTTTAATAGTAGTATGGAGCTGCAATAATAAAATATCTGAAAGACTTACCGGAGAAGAGGCTATCTTGATAGGGTAATCATAATCTTGATCTTTTTTGTATTTATAAAGATCTCTTGACAGATAATCATCAATTACTTCAGACCAATCAATATCACTCTGACTTGAAAGTTGTTTAATATCAACTTCTCTAATATCAATAATATTGTCTGTTTCATCATCAACTTTCTGTTTTAATTCTTCTTCTTTCGGTAAATTTTCATCCTCAACCTTCTCTACGAGCGGATTTATTTCAACTCTATGGTTAATTTCCATCATCAGTTCAACCTGGTTCAGTGGTAAAAGTTCTATGAATAAAACCTGTTGTAATGACAGTCTTAATTCAGGTCTAAGAGAGACATCTGTTCTTAAAGAAGTATTAATTTGAGCTATATTTCTGTTATTTTCATTCATATTTGTTATAATCTCATCAAATAATTAAAATCACAAACGGAAATCTCTTCCTAGATATACCTTCCTCGCCTGTTCATCATTGATCAAAGTATGTGCATCACCTGAAAGTAATATTTTGCCTTCATACATAATATAAGCCCTATCTGTTATCTCAAGAGTTTCCCTTACATTATGATCAGTTATCAAAATACCAATTCCCTTCTCTTTCAACTGAAGTATTATCTTCTGTATATCTGCTCTTACAATAGGATCTATCCCGGTAAAAGGCTCATCAAGCAACAGAAAACCGGGTTGTGTAACAAGAGCTCTGGCAATTTCAACTCTTCTTCTCTCCCCTCCCGATAATGCATCACCTCTATTATTCAAAATATGCTTAATATCTAATTCTTCTAAAAGTTCATTCAACCTCTTTTTAGCCTGTTCTCTGCTGAATCCCTTCATTTGCATTACTGATAATAAGTTATCTTTGACTGATAACCCTCTGAAAATCGATGCTTCCTGAGGTAGATATGCAATTCCTCTTCTCGCTCTTTTATACATTGGTGTGCCTGTAATACTTTCATTATCGAGAAATATTTTCCCATTAAAAGGTTTAATTATCCCTACAATCATATAGAAAGTTGTAGTCTTCCCAGCTCCATTTGGTCCCAGTAATCCTACAACTTCACCTGAATGAACATTAATTGAAACTCTATTTACAACTTTTCTGTTACCATATTTTTTTTCAAGGTTCTCTGTCTTCAATTCCCTCATTTTCATCTGATTCCTCTTTGATAATGTATTGTCCGTTTACTCCACC
>CBDUTX010000320.1:0-2993 GCA_965370235.1 uncultured Desulfuromonadaceae bacterium
GTAAAGAAGTATGGAGTACGTGGTAAGTAGTAAATAGAGATCTAAGAAGTCAGTCTTTCTTCTGTTTTACCGTAAGCTTTAATCCTTCTATTGAAAGTATTATAACTTCTTCACCGTTCTTGATTCTTTCATCGGAAACTGCATCCCAGTATTCTCCATGAATAAAGACACTCCCGATTTTTCCTGGAATAATATCTGTTTTTGCAATAGCAATCTCACCTTCGAGCCCCTTCTTGCCAGTCGTTGGTTTCTTTTTCATTGCTCTAATTGTCATTCCAACAACAAACAGGAAAAAAGCAGCAGTAAACAACACAACTGGTATAATCACGCTCCAGGAAACCCTGAGAAACGGTGCATCAGTATCAAAAAGCATTGTAGAGCCAAATAACATTGAAGCAATACCTCCTACTGTTAATGGTCCATTTGTCGGTGTTCTTATCTCAAGAAAAAGCATAATAACGCCCATAATAATGAGAGCCATACCGGCATAATTTAGAGGGAGTGTTTGGAGTGAAAGGAAAGCGAGGATCAGACATACGGCTCCAGCAACTCCAGGGAAAATTGCTCCCGGATGAGTGAACTCATAAACTAAACCAGCTGTTCCAAGAGTGAAAAGGATATAGGCTATATTTGGATTTGTAATTCTGTTAAGGAAATCTTCTCTAAATGTAAGATTTATTTCTTCTACTGTAACATCCTTTGTGTATATAATTTTTGTCTGCCCTTTTATTTCAACCTCTGCCCCATCGATCTTTTCAAGTAAATCATTCACATCAGTTGCAATAACATCGATTATATTCTTTTCAATTGCATCTTCAGCTGAAACAGAAAAACTTTCCCTAACTGCATTTTCCGCCCATCTTACATTTCTTCCTCGTTCCTGCGCAATGGATTCTATATAAGCCACCGCATCGTTTGTTACTTTTTTCTTCATTTCCCTGTCCATTTTTTTCCCTATTGAGACTGGATGCGCTGCACCGATATTGGTCCCGGGAGACATTGCAGCAATATGTGCTGCAAGAGTTATGAAGACACCAGCAGATGCAGCCCTTGCACCTTTGGGATAGACAAAAACAACAACAGGAATTTCTGCATTCAACTCGGACTTTACAATTTCTCTCATTGCTGTATCAAGTCCGCCAGGCGTATCAAGGAGAATAATAATGCATTCTGCTCCCTCTCTTTCTGCTCTTTCTATAGCATTTTTAATGTATCTCGATGAAATAGGTCCAATAATCCCATGGAATTTTGCAAGAAAGATCTTACTGCTGTTCGCTTTCACATTAAGAGAAAAAGCGATTAATAATAGACAAAAAGAAATAATTCTTTTCATATCAATACTATAGTGCTAAAAGCCTAAAAAGTCAATACTTTTATTAATTGGAAATTTCTGAGAAACTGTGTAGAGTTTTTACTTGACAAATGGAACAAAAAATTTTACATATATAGAACAATGGATATTGCAAGATTAAAAAAGGATATTGTATTCAAAGAAACCTTGCGGGAAGTTGAGTTCTTATTCCACTCTACATGGGGTCTATTCTCCCCAAGAAATGTAGATGAAGGTTCACGGTTACTTATCAAACACATGGAAATAGAAAAGGATAATGACTGCCTTGATCTCGGATGTGGATACGGTCCAATTGGTCTTATGATGTCAAGAATGGCTCCGGAAGGAGAGGTATATCTTGTAGACAAGGATTATGTTGCAATAGAGTTTGCAGCAAAAAATGCAAAACTCAACAACCTAAAGAATTGCAGGGTATTCCTTAGCAATGGATTTAGCAAGGTGAAGAAAAAAGATTTCAATATCATAGCATCAAACCTTCCAGCAAAAGTAGGGAAAGAATTGCTCTATATAATTCTAAGCGAGGCTGAGAGACACCTGGTTAAAGGTGGAAAACTCTATCTTGTTACAATCTCAGGTCTCAGAGAATTCATAAAAAGAAATCTCATAAATGTCTTTGGAAATTACAAAAAAGTTAAACAGGGAAAATCCTATACGGTTGCACTTTCCCATAAATAATGTTGACAAACAATAAAAATTGTGTTAATATAATAGAAATCAAAAGAGAGGAGGTGAGGACTTAGTCAAACAATTATCAAGAAAGGAGAAAACATGAGTAAGAGAATATTCATAATTGCAATAAGTTTAATGTTTGTAACATTTGCATTACTGTCTGCTACAAATGATCAAGCACCAACATTAACAAGTCCAAATAAAGCTCAGCTTAGCAACCAAAAACAAGCTCCTGTTGGTACTGACAGAAGCGATTTATTGTTTGACCAGCAACCAACGGGTTACAATACTCTTGATGCATGTCAAAATGATCCCCTTGAGCCCTTCTATCCGAGAATTGCTGATAACTTTACAGTAGAATATGATGCGAGTGTTGATTCTCTCGTTTGGTGGGGTGGGTACTGGAATTTCGACCCGGATACACATTATATAACGAATTTCAATATTGAAATCTATCCTGATAGTGCTGGTTTCAACCAACCGATGCAAGATCCAATATATACTCAAACGGTAGCGTTTACGGAAACATTCATCAGTGTTGATTACTACATGTATACTGCAGTTATTCCACCATTCGCAGCATCTACTGGTGAAACCTACTGGATCGTATTTCAGCCATTCTTAACCCTTTACCCTCAATGGGGTAATAACTGCGATGAACCCCCTGCCTGGGGTGATGGACAACAACAGTATTTTAAGAGTGTTTACTTCGGTTTTCCTCTATGGACTCCAGCGTTTACAGTTTTTGGAAGGTATGATGAAACCTCCTTCCAGATTTATGGCACTACAGTGGGTGTTACAGGGAACCCAGGAGAGACAAGCACTCTGGACTTCGGTCTTCTCCAGAATACTCCCAACCCCTTCAGGAATGGAAAGACAGCAATATCCTACACTACGTCAGGGAATGGTTCTGTAAAACTGTCGATCTATGACAACGCTGGAAGACTTGTGAGAACACTCGTTGATATAAATG
>CBDUTX010000321.1:0-2986 GCA_965370235.1 uncultured Desulfuromonadaceae bacterium
TATATACGTTCTGAACCAGGTTGCCGAAGGGCATTGAACAATAAATTCAGTCCATATTTTCAAGTTTGGTCACGCCTTACAGCTTTGAATTTAACAGGGCATGTTACTGATAAAGTTGAACTATTGATTCTCGGAGGTACATGGAATTCTTACCCTGAAAATTATCAGATGTGGTTTATATGTGAGTGTTTCAAGGCATTGAATGGTTTTTCAAAAAATAAAATGTTTAAAAATACTGATTATAAATTCACTGAAAATAAACACATTTTAAATGAAGAGTGCTTAAAATCAAATAAGAACTACAATAATAATGTCAGTTCAGAAAGATATTTATCGGATGAAGAGGGGGAAGTAAACTTGATAGAACTCCAAATGGAACAGAAAAAAAATGAAACATCCGAAAATAGATGTGTTGGATTAGTATTGGAAACCAGACCTGATATGGTAAATCCGGAAGAAATTCACTTTATGAGAAGACTTGGTGCGACTAAAATCCAGATAGGTGTTCAAACGCTTAATGAAGAAATTGCAAAAATAAATAATATTTATATATCAAAAAAATCGATAATAAATGCTTTTAAACTTCTCAGATTGGCTGGATTCAAAATACATATTCATTTCATGTTGAATTTATACAAGTCAAGTCCAGAACTCGATATTGAATCTTATAGAGAAGTGTTTTCTTCAGAGGAATTCAAACCTGATGAAGTGAAAATTTATCCTGCAGTTGTAATTAAAAATACGGAATTATACACTTTATATAAAACCGGAGTACACAGAATATATGATCTTGATGAATTAATTGATTTGATTTCTCTTTGCATGGAAATAACTCCCTCCTACTGCAGAATTTCAAGGGTTGTTAGAGATATCCCTTCAACTGAAATTGTATCAGGTTTAAAAATAAATAATTTGAGGGAAATTATTGAAAATAAGCTGAAAAAAGAAAATAGAAAAAATAATAATATACGAGCAAGAGAGATCAGAGATAAGAAATTTAATATGGATAACATTCTTTTCGAACTTGAAATTTATAAAACAAAGAATACAACAGAGTATTTTTTACAATATACAACATCTGAATTTAAACTTGCTGCTTTTCTACGTCTGTCAATCCCATTAAATAATTATTTATTTGAAAATCAGATAATTGCAGAAATTCCTGAACTTAAAGCTTCTGCACTGATAAGAGAAGTTCATGTTTACGGTAGAAGTCTAAAATTAGGAGAAAAATCACATTTCTCTGCTCAACACACAAGTCTTGGATTAAAATTGATAAAAAAGGCATTTAAAATCTCGATTATCATGGGATTAAATAAAATAAACGTGATAGCTGCAGTCGGAACGAAGGAATATTACAGAAAAATTGGATTTAAGGAAGGACAGTTGTATATGTTCAAGGAATTTAACATCAAATCTAAAGAATTTTGACATAGGGAATCAATTTATGATATTAAAGAATTATTTTATGCATTAAGTATATTGTAATGATTTACCGGAAAGAGGAATAAATTGAGTTGTAACCATGATCATAGACTAACTACTTCAAATATTAAAATTGCTTTTTTCTTGAATTTAGTATTCATTTTGATAGAAGTGATAGGGGGGATCTATACAAATAGTATTTCAATTCTCTCAGATGCTTTGCATGATCTTGGAGATTCGATAAGTTTAGGCTTATCCTGGTATTTCCAGAAAATCTCCCTGAGAAAAAAGGATAATAATTACAGTTATGGATATAAAAGATTCTCTCTTCTCGGTGCGGTTGTCAATGCTGTAGTTTTATTTACAGGTTCTCTTTTTATAATTTATGTATCAGTTCAAAGATTATTCAAAGGAGCTCAGATTGACCCAAAAGGAATGTTAATTATATCGATAATTGGTGTAATTATCAATGGTTTGGCATTTTTCAGACTGAAGAAAGGACATTCAATAAATGAATCAGTAGTTTCACTTCATTTTCTTGAAGATGTCCTTGGTTGGGTTTCTGTTTTAATTATAAGTGTGATAATGTTTTTCACAGATCTTGTAATATTGGATCCGATTCTATCAATTTTAATATCTATTTTTATTTTGTACAATCTTTTCAAAAATCTCAAAAAAATGACAAAAATATTTTTGCAGGGGACACCTGATGTAATTAATACTGAAAGTATAAGGAAAAAACTTCTTAATATTGAAAATATAAATAATATCCACGATATGCACCTCTGGACTCTTGACGGTTCTTACAATGTACTGTCACTGCATCTTGTTTTAGATGATGTAAGTTCATATTTAAAATTGTACAAAGCTAAGGAGTCCACAAAGAAAATCCTCAGAGAATTTAATATTGAACATGCTACAATAGAGATAGAAAGTGAGGGAGAGGAATGTGAATTATTGAACTGCCTCGATGATACAAACTACATTAAAAGAGAGGAAGAAAAAATCTGATATTTCCATTTTTCTATATACTGTTAATGAGAAGGGATGAAAAATATGATTGAAACATGTACTCTTGCAGCAGGATGTTTTTGGGGAGTTGAAGAGAAATTCGGGAAATTGAAAGGAATCATTAAAACCAGAGTAGGATATACGGGAGGTAAGCTGGATAATCCTACATATCAGGATGTCTGCTCGGGATATACAGGTCATGTAGAGGCGGTTGAAATTATTTTTGATATCGATTTAATTTCATTTGAAAAATTACTAAAAGTATTCTTCAAAATTCATGATCCTACTAAATTGGACAGACAGGGATTAGATATAGGAGCTCAATATAAATCTGTGATTTTTTATCATAATAATGAACAGAAAAAAACAGCTCAGAGATTGATAAAAATGTATGAAGAAAAAGCTCTGTATGATAATCCGATAGTAACGAGAATCAGACCTGCCGGAGAATTTTACCAGGCTGAAGAATATCATCAGAAATATTATTATAAAGTTAAAAGAAAGTATTTCTGTTATAATTGAATTGTTTTTTGATAAAAAAAATTAAAAT
>CBDUTX010000322.1:0-2975 GCA_965370235.1 uncultured Desulfuromonadaceae bacterium
TCTCTTTGAGAATGCACAGGAAATAAATTTCCTGTTTGAAATAATACACAGAGAAGAAGAAAGAGGACACAGAGCCCTACCACTCACATCCAAATATAAAATTATTTACCACAGACTTGTCCATTGAAGATAAAAACGAAGTGAGAACGAAGATGGATAAACACAGATTAAGACAATTAACAATGATCAATAAACAATTATCAATGCCCTCCTCATCCCTGAAAAATAGGATATAGTGGAAAATGTAGAATTGTAAATAATAAAATGAAATACAAAAATAATAATAAGTAGGGACAGGTCGTGACCTGTCCGATTCTAAGAACAAAGTGAGAGTGTAGCTGGATAAGAAGACGGAGAACACAAAGAAAAGTATCACTGGGGGCATAGACAAATCTCGAGTAATTTTAATGTAGTCGGATAACAACGAATCACACAAATTTTCACTAATAGTTTCACAGAGTTATCTAGGATAGTTTTGAAAATTAGATAAATCTCTATTTACTATTACAATTTATTTAAATAATTTGCTGAGAAAATTAACAATTACTTTGAGAAGTAAAACTTCAATTAAAAAGAATTTAATTTTTTATATAAATTAAGATAATATATTATATTTGGTAAGAAATAATATAATGACTATATCTTTTCAAGGAAGGATCAATGAATGTACCAAAACTTGATGAATATATGTTGCCAGTACTGAAAGTCTTTGTTGATAAGAAAGAACATAAATATCATGAAATCATTGAAATTATTACAGCTAAATATAATTTAGTTCAAAGAGACAAACCAAAACGTTCAATGATAATGATTAATAATTCACTTGGCTCCTTTGTGAAGGCTAAAGTTCTAGAAAAGGCTAAAGAAAAAACATATAAGATTTTAGATCGTGGGATACAACTAATAGAAGAATCTCCTGAAAAATTAAGTATAAAGGACCTTAGGCAATTTAAAGAATTTAATGAGTATATAATGAATAGATATAAAAGAGTTGAAAATACTCTAATTATTGATGTTGATACAGAACTCCCTGAAGATAGAATTGAATCTGCATATGAAATTTACAAGACTACATTAGCTGATGATCTACGGGAAAAGATAAAAGATTGCTCATGGCAGTTTTTTGAAATACTTGTGAAAGATTTGTTAGTGGCAATGGGGTATGGTGATCCTTATGATGAAGCAAGAATTTCTAAAGGAGCAGGAGACGAAGGAATTGATGGAGTTATCAAAGAAGACAGATTAGGATTGGATTCTATATGTTTACAGGCAAAGAAATGGGAAAATACTGTTGGTAGACCTGAAATTCAGAAATTCGCAGGCAGTATAGAAAGCAAGAGAGTTAGAAAAGGTGTATTTATAACAACATCCAATTTTTCTAAGGAAGCATATGAATATGTAAAGCATATTGAGAAGAAGATAATTCTGATTGATGGACAGAAACTCGCAGAATTAATGATTGATTATAATGTTGGACTTAGTTGTTCAAAAACTTATATTTTAAAGAAAATTGATTCAGATTATTTTGATAGCTGAACAAATAATAGAAAAGAGATATTCAATAATGGAATTAACATTGATTTGAAAAAGATAGAGTTTTTTCAAATCGTTATCTCAAACATTAGAATCATCAATTTATAAGGAGAAACAATGTCAAACTTCAAATATATAAAGCCAGAAAAAGTAATCCTGAAGAATCACCAGGAGCTAAATGAAAAGTGGGTTCAGGAAATAATTGGGGAAGATCCTTCAATACTGGGACTTGGTGATCTTATTTTAAAAGATAAGGAAAGAATTCAACCGAGAGCCGGAAGGTTAGATCTTCTGCTTCAAGATTCTGATTCACCAAGACGTTATGAGGTGGAAATTCAACTTGGTAAAACGGACGAAAGTCATATTGTTCGAACAATAGAATATTGGGATATAGAAAGAAAAAGGTATCCACAATACGAACATTGTGCAGTTTTAGTAGCTGAGGATATAACAAGCAGATTCTTAAACATTATCAGTCTATTCAATGGATTTATACCACTTATTGCAATACAAATGAATGTATTGAAAATGGGTGACAATATTTCACTTGTATTTACAACTGTTTTAGATCAGATGACTCTTGGTTTGGTTGACGAAGAAGAAGATGTTATGGATGTTACTGATCGAGACTACTGGGAAAAAAGAGGAACTAAAGTAAATATATCTCTTGTAGATGAGCTTTTTGGCATAGTAAAATCTTTTGATGAATCTTTCGAGCTGAAATATAATAAATTCTACATAGGCTTAGCTAAAGATGGACAGCCAAATAATTTTGTCGTATTTCGACCTAAGAAAAAGTTCCTTCGGATTGATCTTAAAATACCCAAAGAGCAGGAAACCGAAGATAGAATTGAAGAGGCGGGATTAGACCTGATGGAATACACCAGATCAGGGAAAACAAGAATCAAGTTAACTAAAAATGAAATTAAGGAACAGTATGAATTTCTGACTGAACTGATCAAAATGGCATATGAGAAGAGTGTTTATTAAAAAACAAAATGAACATTGGTTGTATTCTAACCTTTAGAATTGTGTCAACCTGGGAATGTCAATCTCAATCCATTGTTCAAGAAACCCAGTTTGAAATTTTAGTATATATTAAGTACTGGTTTGACTGGTAATAATATTTGGGATAGAATTATATTGCATTGGAAGATGACCGGATATATACCGCAGAGAGGCTTAGTGAAAAAAATACATTCACTGAACAAGCTATTGTACACTATTGATGTTTGTCGTTATGCTTAAAGACAAAAATAAAATTTCACAATTATTTAGGAAAAATTGAAGATGCAAGAACTAATGACAATAAAAGAAGCAAGTATTTGGGCATCCAAATATATAGGTAAAAATGTTACTCCATCAAATATATCGTATTTAATTCAATATGGAAGAATCCCTAAAAATGGGGACAATGGAAATGCTATTATCAATATGTATGA
>CBDUTX010000323.1:0-2972 GCA_965370235.1 uncultured Desulfuromonadaceae bacterium
CATCCTGGCCTTATAATCCGCAGCACAAGGAAATTACTTATAAAATTTTTCATCATTTTGGTGATCCATACATGAGATTATTTACTGAAGTTCCACAAACCCTCAGCGTAAACCATCCTCCAACTATTACCGGAGGTCTAAACTTCATTACAGTCAGTGCTCCTGTTAACAGTTATATAGCATTGACAGTAAATGGAGAGTTAATAGGAAGAGCAGAGGGAACAGGATCTGGTCAGAATGTAACAATAGATCCACAGACTCCGGGAACAACAGTGAAGTTAGTAATAACAAAGCAGGATTATTACAGATATGATGTTGACTTAGATGTAATACCTGCAAGTGGTGCTTATGTAGCGTATGCCTATACAGATACAATAATTGGAGGATATAATAACGGACAGGTAAATGCAGGACAGACCTATGATCTTACTTTAGCTATAGCAAACTGGGGATCGGTAAATGCAACAGGGGTACAGGCAGTAATAAATTCAACAGATGGAAACATCACAGTAACGACAGATACAGTAGATTTTGGAACAGTAAATGTAAATGATACAGTAGTAGGAACATCAGCTTATGAAGTAATACTTGGAAATACTATAGTAGATGGCTATAATATCCCAATAGATATGACATGCTGGGACACCTATGACAGTACGTGGGAGAGCAGTTTTTACATTC
The DNA here is from genome assembly GCA_965370235.1 of uncultured Desulfuromonadaceae bacterium. Classification (GTDB taxonomy): domain Bacteria; phylum SDB-A; class SDB-A; order SDB-A; family SDB-A; genus CBDUTX01. The sequence continues at coordinate 682 of CBDUTX010000323.1, forward strand.
TTGTTAACGCACCGGATTTGAGCTTGTGGGCAATGAATGGTCCTGAGGAAGTTTTACCAGGTGATAATTTCTATATGTGGCCCAAGCTCGAAAATGAAGGAAGCGGGACTGCGTTCAATCTTGATGTTACTGTCAGAACAGATGATTCATACGGAACCATCACAGATTCAACAGAGAGTATGTCATCGATTTTACCAGGAGACATTTCATGGCATGACAGTTCATTCCAGGTTTCAATATCAGCAAGCACCCCTGAACCGTATTTCATGGATTTCGAGCTTGAAGTACAGATGTCAGGTGGATATTCATTTATTGATACGATAACAGTGGGAATAGGTTCGGTTGTATTTTCAGAGGATTTTGAAAGTGGAGATACAGGCTGGACATATACCGGTTCATCTTCATGGCATCTTACAGAGCATGATTCATATAGTGCGACACATTCGATGTACTGCGGACAGGAAAGCTCATGGGTATATGTGAACAGCTTGACAAACAGCAGAACTATGAGTCCTCAGTTCACAGTCGGAGCCGGAGCAGTAATGTCTTTCTGGCATAGATATGACATAGAGACGGACTGGGACGGAGCGCAGATGCAGATGACCACAAATGGTGGTTCATCCTGGATTACAATAGATCCCGACGAAGGATATACAGGATCGAGCAGAGGATACGGAGGATACAGCAGTGGGAATCCTATCTGGACAGGACATGGTCATACAGTCTGGGAAGAGCAGCATCATACATTCACGACAGGTGGAGCTGTAAATGTCTGCTGGAGATTCGGATCGGACGGAAGTGTGACTTACGAAGGATATTATTTTGACGATGTTCTCGTTGGAGTCGAATCAGGATTTTTAGGAGTTGAAGAAGAATTGACAGGACCGGTAGCACCTGCAGTATATCAATTTGCACTTCACAGGGCATATCCTAATCCTGTAAGGGGGCGAGCTATGATATCGTATTCAGTTGGTTCTGAAGCACCTGTAAGACTTGTGATATACGACATAACAGGACGTGAGATAATTACATTGGTCAATCAGGTTCAGACAGCCGGTAATTACAAGATAGAATGGGATGGAAGAGATAATCATGGTGGTATGGTTACCTCGGGAACATATATTTACAGGATGACTGCAGGAGGATTCACTGCAGGTGAGAAAATTGTAGTTGTAAGATAATATGTTATAAATATGTGGGGAGGGGTAAGCTCATGGGAGGAGACAAGCCCCTCCCCTACAACGTAATAATCTTTCATCAACTATAACCACAGAGAAGAAATGCCCATCCCAACCCAAGATAAGAATTTTATCCACGAATGGACACGAATTTTCACGAAATAATAAAATACCTGCCTGCAGCAGGCAGGCGGAGAACACAGATAAAAGCTCCCTTTATCTTTAATGACCTATGAGTATTAAAACTTGTAGAGTTGCTTTAGCTAAGATAAAACAAAAAAAATTATGATTACAATAAACAGTGGAAGTAAACTTTAATTTCTTGAAATTTCTATACTCATAATTCCTTTTCTATTCGATCTTTCAAAACGGTAATATAATTGCTGATAGCAATGGGTTTAAGAACTTAAATTTGTATACAAAGGTAAAAATATTAAGTTGCCAATTTTATTTTTATTGTAAATATTAGAAGATAATACTATTCCATAAGGTGAGTCAGGATGCTCTTTAAGGAAAAGGTGCATGCTTTTTAATTTACCAGCCGGACCGCTTTTTACTTCAACCGGATAGATATTGCCATTTCTTGCTATTAAATAATCAACTTCGGCACTGCTGTTTTTTTTTGATCTGGACCAATAATAGAGTTTATTGTTTTCCGAAGCAATTCCGCATGTTAGTAATTCCTGTCCAACAAATTGTTCTGCAAGGGAACCTTTATAAAGACTCATTAATTTTTTTTCCTGAACAATCAGAACCGGATCAAATCCGCATAAATGTTGCATTATACCAATATCAAGAAAAAGTGCTTTGAAAATTTTATATGATACTGTAGCACCAAGAGGTAATCCTTGAGCGACACTTGAATGAATTGATTGAATTATCAAAGAGCGTTCAAGAATTTGATATGCAGATTTGATTTTTTCAACTCTTCTGTCCCTGTCAAGATTCATAAATTTAATTTGAAAACCAATTTGACTTGGAATTCGTTCAAATATTTTTTCCATTACTTCGAGATCAGCCTTTCTATTATATTTTAATAAGGATTGAATATATGACTGGCATAAAGTTTTGTGGACTGAAGATGTCTCTGTCAAAGATTTAGTCTCAATATAC
>CBDUTX010000324.1:0-2954 GCA_965370235.1 uncultured Desulfuromonadaceae bacterium
AGCATAATAAAAAACAATGCTATATTCTCTATTCTTTTCATGAAAATCCTCCAAATTTTTGAAATTACAATTGATTTCTACATTATACTTAATAATAAATCAATGGTTTTTTTTATACTCGTGTGATAATGTATTTTACTTTAAGAAAACTTGTCTAAAGAATTAAAATAGGGAGGTGCTGGTGAAAAAAGTTCTACTTTCAGGTAACGAAGCTGCTGCAAGAGGAGCTTTTGAAGCCGGAATAATGCTTGCTGCTGCATATCCGGGCACTCCATCAACTGAAATTATGGAGAATATCTCAAAGTATCCTGAAATATACGCAGAATGGTCAGTTAACGAAAAAGTTTCCCTGGAAGTTGCTGCAGGAGCATCTATGGCAGGAGCAAGGGCTCTGTGTGCAATGAAGCATGTTGGATTAAATGTAGCTGCAGATCCCCTCTTTTCAATAAGCTATATTGGAACTACCGGAGCACTTATTATCATAACTGCAGATGATCCTGGAATGCACTCTTCTCAAAACGAACAGGATAATAGAAACTATGCAAGAGCAGCAAAATTGCCCTGCCTGGAACCTTCAGATAGCCAGGAAACTAAAGATTTTATTAAAATTGCATGTGAGATATCCGAGAAATATGATACTCCTGTTCTGATACGTATTACAACTAGAATATGTCACACAAAAACACTGGTTGAGCTTAATGAAAGAAGTGAAGTACCTATAAAGAAATATGAAAGAAATATTAAAAAGAGAATCATTATACCATCTCATGCTCTCGTCAGGCATAAAATTGTTGAAGAGAGAACCAGCGAAATACATGATTATTCAGAAAATTTCAAATACAACAGATTTGAAAAAGGTGATCCTGATATTTTAATTATTGCTTCGGGCATTTCCTATTTTTATGCAAAGGAAGCATTTCCTGATGCAAGTTTTTATAAAGTTTCCCTGAGCTGGCCATTGCCTGTTAATTCAATTATTAAAAATGCTAAAAACTTTAAAAAAATATATATAGTTGAAGAAAATGATCCTTTCATTGAAGAACAACTTAAAGCAGCAGGATTAAATGTAATTGGTAAGAATTTGATACCTTCTGTCAACGAATTAAATCAAGAAAATATTAAAAATGCTATTAATAAAAATAAATCAAAACAAGAACCTGTCTCCGATCTACCTCCCCGACCTCCTGCTCTATGTCCCGGTTGTCCTCACACCGGAGTTTTTTACATTATGCATAAGTTGAAACTGATAGGTACCGGTGATATTGGCTGTTATACTCTAGGGGCTTTTCCCCCTCTGAATGCACTTGATACCTGTGTTTGCATGGGAGCTTCAATTACAATTGCTCATGGTATGGAAAAAATAAAAAATAAGAATTTGACAGGAAAAGTTGTATCTGTGATCGGAGATTCAACTTTTTTCCATAGTGGATTAACTGGCTTGGCTAATATGATTTACAATCAGAGTAAAGGTATTGTAATGATTCTCGATAATAGAACAACTGCAATGACAGGACATCAAGGACATCCGGGAACAGGAAAAACACTGAGGTATGGAAATGTTCAGGAAATATCTATTGAAGATACTGTAAGGGGAATGGGAGTAAAAGACGTTCATATATTAGATCCTCATGACCTTGAAGCTGTTGAAGATGCTTTAAAGAAATCCATGGAATTTGAAGGTGTTTCCGTAATCATTGCAAAAAGACCATGTATTTTTCTAATACCAGACAGCGCAAAGCAGAATATTCATGAAGTAGATACTGATAAATGTATCGGATGTAAAATATGTATTGGCTTAGGCTGTCCGGCTTTATCTTTTAAGGATAAAAAAGCAATAATAAATAAACTTCTCTGTACCGGATGCGGATTATGTGCAGCTCTATGTCCAAAAAATGCAATTTCTCCGATTATGAAAGGAGAGAAAAAATGATTAAAAGCATACAGATAGCAGGAGTCGGAGGACAGGGAATCCTCGTAGCTGCTGATATTATAGCAATTGCAGCAATGGAATCAGGCTATGATGTAAAAAAGAGTGAAATCCATGGAATGAGTCAAAGAGGTGGAAGTGTCCTTTCAGCGGTAAGATATGGTGAAAAAGTATATTCTCCTGTTATTACTATTGCACAGGCAGATGTTCTGCTCGCTTTTGAAAAATTAGAAGCTCTCAGGCAACTTCATTATCTTAAAGATGGAGGTCTTCTCGTTATCAATGATCTTGAAATAGATCCTCTTCCAGTTGCATCAGGAAATATGAAATATCCTGATAATATACTGGAAATAATTCTGGAAAAACTCCATGAAAAAAATATCCATATATTAGATGCAAATAAGATTGCTGTAGAAGCCGGTAATCTGAGAACTATGAATGTTGCACTTCTCGGCTCAATATCTCATAAATTACCTGAGATTACACAGGAAGCATGGGAAAAAGCTATAAAACAGAGAGTACCTGCAAAAGCTATTGATGTAAATTTAAAAGCATTTTCAATGGGTAAAAAGGAATAGATAATATTGGTTGCGGGGGAGGGATTTGAACCCCCGTCCTCTGGGTTATGAGCCCAGCGAGCTACCACTGCTCCACCCCGCGACGATGATAAGCTTTTATATTTTACAAAAATCTATTAGTTTGTCAAGTTTTATTATTTAATTTATTTTTATAGTTTTCTCAGTGCTTTTTTTAATTTAGGAAATTAAAATTTTAATAATTTTTGAAACAACAAATCACACTAATATCACAAATAATATTGATGAAAAAATAAGCAAAATAAAAATTAATTATTAAATTAATTTATTTATGTAATTTGCCTGCCTGAGCAAGTACACTCGAAGACAGGTCTTTCTCTGTTACCTCTGAATTTAACTTCTTAAATCTTAAATCGTTAATGGGTGTTCGATATTCATCCGACTTCGCTAAAGCTTCGTCGAGAATAGATTCTTCATGTGGGTGGATGTAT
>CBDUTX010000325.1:0-2951 GCA_965370235.1 uncultured Desulfuromonadaceae bacterium
GAGTTCAAGCTATCTTGATATGTGGTAATTAAAAGTTGTTGATTTTTTTCATTTGATTCAGTAAGATTTGCAAAAAGATTTGATGAAAATTCCCTGTCTCTGCTTTCTTTATCCTTCAAAAAATCAATTAGATTTAAATTCATCATAATTTCTTCTATATTGGCAAGACGAGGATGAATATTCATAAGAGAATGGGATAGATTTTGTGTATTCTCAGTTAATTTACCAAAAAGAATATTCTGGTTTTGGATAAGTATTTTATTCAGTTTTTCAAAAGATTCTTTTAACAGAACCTGGTTTTTACTATTTTCAGCAATAAAGGTGTTTTCTATATCATGAGTTGATATTTTTTCTTCAATCACTTTAAGTAAAGAAGGAATATTCTCAAATGTAGTTTTAAGAGAGGTAATACTGTTTGAAATTATATTTGTGTCTAAAGTATTTTTCTCAATCATTTTCTGAGTATTTTTTTCAGAATTTTCAATATCTCTAATGTCTTTTTGTTTTAAGAAATCTAATAATTCCGGAATTTTAATATTTTTCTCAATATTCAACAGTTGAGGTTGCAATTGTTCAAATTTTAATAAAATTGTATTGATATATTCAGATATATTACTGGTAAGTAATTTCTGATTATCTGATGTAATTAATTTGAAATTTGATAAGAAATTTTCCAAAAGTTCCTTATCTCTTGTTTCTTTTTCAATAAATAACTCTGATAAATTCATATTTTCGATTTTGTCTCTAATTCCGGATATAATTGCAGGTAGAGAATTTACTGGAGTTGAAATATTGATAAGACTTTCAGATATTTCTTCAGAGAAATTTTTTAAATTTTGAATTAAATTGTTATATTTTTGATCGTCAATGTCATTTCTCTCTTTTAAATTGGCAAATATTTCAGTTAAATCAACATTTTGTTGAATACTTGAAATTTTTTCATTTATAGTCTGAATATTATTAATAATGGAGGTTACATAATTGGATAATTTTTCACTAAAATAAATCTGATTGTCTGATTGTATCTCCTGTAGAGATGTTAATAAATTATTATGTAATTCTTTATTATTAACTTCTGTTTCCTTTAAAAAGTTCAATATTTCAACATTCCGTGAATTTTCTTCGATATTTGAAAGTTTAGGTTTAATATTGTCTAATGAAAAAGCTATTGAATTGATATGTTCTATATATTTATCCGATAGAGAATTTTGTGTTTTTAAAAGTGATTCCTGCAGAGAATTTAATGATGATGAAAAATTGATTTGATCTCTCTGATCTTTTTCCTTCAAAAATTGAAGCAGATTTGTATTCTGTACTTTATCTTCAATATTTTTTAAAATTGTAAGTAAAGAATCTATATGATCTGTCAGTGAACTCAAATTTTCTGTGAACTTTTCATTGATCTCTGTTTGATTACGTATTGATAATTCACTAAGTTTTGTCAACAAATTCTCAATTTGTATTTTATCTCTGATATCTTTTTCAGTAAAAAATTCTTTCAGGTCAGTCTTTTCAATTTTTATTTTGATATTTAATAATGAAGAATTGATTGTCTCAATAGAAGATAATAAATTATCAATTTTTTCTTTGTATTGATTAGCCTGAATGAGCTGTTCATCAGATTTTTTTTCATTTAGTTCCATATAATTCTGAAGCTTTATTTCAAGCTGATCCTTAAGAGAATTTAAAGATGATTATGAGTTCTTAATTTCATTTAATATATTTCCGAATATATTATTTTCCTGTTGTAATATTTCAGAAAGAGGGATAGAGATTTTTTTCATTTCATCTGAATTTTCCTCTATAGCTTCAATTGTCTTTTTTGGGAATTCTGAAAAATCCTCTGAAAGAGCATCAAATTTACCTGTCAATAATTTAATATCTTCTCCTATAGAAGACAGGTCAACAGATACTCCTGGCTCTTTTGAAACAAATTCGAGTAATTTACATGTTCTAAATTCTCCGTTGTAGAATATACAATTCTCATTACAGAGAATATTGTTTCCATCTTCATTAATTTGAGAATCATCAGTTTTTTTAAAAGGGCATGTTTTCATAAGCTTTCCATTATTTTTGTTAGGGTTTCTTTTTTAATTAATTTACGATTACTTTTAATTGTACGGTTTATCTTCAAAGGAGTGCTTCCAAAGGCATTTGCAGTTATAGTGGAATAAATATTTTTTTCATCGTTAGAAAGAGATGAAAAAACCTTTTGGAATGTACCAAGTGCACCCCGGAAATCAGATGTCCTCAACTGTAAAATTAAGTATAGTTTAAGAAAATTTGTTCTGATATTTAAATCGAATGTTTTAAGATATTTTCTAATACACATATTTGCTGAATTATATTTTCCAAGTTCTATCAAACAAAGTGCTTTTTCATATTCTCCATTGATGGTTCTAATGTTCTTTAATAATGAGAGTGCTTCATTTGGATATCCGAATTCTCTGAGTATTTTTGCGATTTCCGGTATGTCTTTTACTTCTTTAGTTAATGAATCTTCAAGTTTTTTCTCTCGAAAATGTTTGACTTGCTGAGAAAATTTTTCATAGTCCTGAATATCTCTCAGTCTATTGATTATTTTAAAAGTTTGAGCACTTTTTGTTTTGAGAGCTGATCTAAGTGCTATGGTTAACATTTTTTCTCTTGTATGTTTTCCCAGATCCATTTTTTCGATCATATTTACTCTTTTAAGGATTTCATCATTATCATTAAGGTTTATTAACATCTCCATCAGAATAAATTGTATATTAATTCTTTCCGGAATAATTTCAATTTTTGAAATATTATCTTTTAAATTTTCCAATTGCTCTTGTGAAAAAATATGAATATTATCTTTCAGCATCTCACATGCTTTATCGAAATGTCCTTCATTGATATTAATTTCTGACATCAATATCAAAGCATCAGAATTTTTAGCTTTTTTTAGAACCGATAAAATATCTGGACTC
>CBDUTX010000326.1:0-2947 GCA_965370235.1 uncultured Desulfuromonadaceae bacterium
AGGATTTAATGGAGGAGTTTCATGAGTAAGTCTTTATAAAAGTGGGAATCCTGAAATTACAGGATCAGGGAAAACAGAAGTTAAAGATAATTATCTAACCTGTCAGTTCGATCTGACAGGAGTTTCAACTACTACTTATAATCTCATAGTAAATACAGATACATTCGACATGTGTTTTACTGTTAATGATTATATTTACCACTTAAATAATTGGAACAAGACCGATATTGGTTCCGGTGGATATCAAATAATGACTGGAGTAGCGATAGGGGATGGGAATAATGATGGAGAGTTAGAGGTTTATGCTGCTTGTAGGGACGATCATCTCTATCAGTTCAAATGGAATGGAGCAAGTTGGGATAAGACTGATCTTGGTTTTGGTGGAAATGATATGTATGGAGTAGCAGTGGGAGACGGGAATAATGATGGAGAGTTGGAGGTCTATGGACCTTGTCGTGATTATCATCTTTATCAGTTCAAATGGAATGGAGCGGATTGGGATAAGACAGACCTTGGTTCAGGTGGAAATTTTATGTATGGAGCAGCAGTGGGAGATGGGAATAATGATGGAATTCTTGAGGTCTATGGAGCTTGTAGAGATTGTCATCTCTATCAGTTCAGCTGGAATGGTAGTAATTGGAACAAGATGGATATTGGTTCTGCTGGTAGTTATATGACTGGAGTAGTAGTAGGGGATGGGAATAATGATGGAGAGTTAGAGCTTTATTGTGCATCTTGTTATGATAATAAAATCTATCAATTTTACTGGAATGGTAGTAGTTGGGACAAAACCGATATTGGCTCCGGTGGACATGCTATGGAAGGTGTAGAAGTAGGAGATGGGAATAATGATGGAGATTTAGAGGTTTATGGAGCTTGTTATGATAATCATCTCTATCAGTTCAAATGGAATGGTAGTAGTTGGGATACGACCGATCTTGGTTCAGGTGGAGATTATATGTTTGGAGTAGAGGTGGGAGATGGGAATAATGATGGAGATTTGGAGGTCTATGGCTCTAATTGGGATAATCATATCTATCAGTTCAGTTGGAATGGAAACAGTTGGGATAAGACTGATCTTGGTTCAGGTGGAAGTAACATGAATAAATCAGTAGTAGGAGATGGGAATAATGATGGAGATTTAGAGGTCTATGGAGCTTGTTATGATTATCATATCTACCAGTTCAAAGTTATTCCAGAGCCAAAGCTGGAACTTCAAGATACATCTTATGAATATTCTTATACTGCTTTTAATGACAGTTCTTTTTGGCAGTATCTAATACTTAAAAATATTGGAGATAATTCTTTAATTATTGACAGTATTAAATCTTCAAATACAAATTTTTCAATATATAATTATATTCTCCCCGATATAATAAATATTAATGATTCATCACTTGTTGAAGTAATATTTTCACCAACAGAAGAAGGAATAATTGCAGGAACACTATATATATATTCAAATGATCCTATTGATTCAGTAATGTATGTTTATCTTCAGGGGATTGGAGACTCAACAGCTCCAACAATTGTTAATCTGATATCACCAATTGACAGCAGTTATTGCAATAACAGTAACGTTGATTTTATATGGTCATCATCAACTGATACACTTGCAGGAATTAATTATTATAATCTTCAAATATCATATAATGCAGGTTTTACAAATATTATATCTGATACTAATATTATTGATAGCTTTGGAATTATTTATTTACCCAACACAATATATTACTGGCGTGTAAAAGCATTTGACAGAGCAGGTAATGAGAGTTATTGGTCAGAGATCTGGTTTTTTGAGGTAGATACAGACAATCCGGCTATTCCATATCTTATCAATCCAGTAGGAGGAAACTATTATTCAAATGACACAGTAGATTTCAACTGGACAGAGGTACTTTTTAAAGATTCTGAATCAGCACCTGTCAAATATGTAATTGAACTTGATACAATTAAAAATTTCACAACACCAATATCTACAGATACTCTTGATGACAATACAATAGAGAAAATACTGACTGAAAACTTCTATTACTGGCATGTAAAAGCCTTTGATCTTGCAGGGAATGAGAGTCCATTCTCAGGAGCTGACAGTTTTGGTATTGATATGACAACACCCGTTATTGAATCAACAACTGTTTGGACAGATACTTCTTTTTCAGGTCCATTTACAGTAGAGGTGAAGATAACTGACAACTCGGAAGTTGATACTTGTTTATTATATTATAAAAGAGGAGAAGATCCAGGTTTTCAGTTTACTGTATTATCATCAACTGGTGGGAACTGGTTCACAGCAGAAATACCACAGGCATATCTTAATCCTGATACTGTTAAATATTATATTTATGCAAAAGATATATCGAATCCGGCTAATGTTGTATTTGATCCTGCAGGTGCACCAGGGAATTTTTATTCATTTGTAGTTTCTCAGGTAGGAGTTGCTGAGATAACAGAAATTCCTGCAATATTTAGCTTTTCATATTCATATAGCAGACCTGATGAGATAATATTTAATATGGCAGTACCGGAAGTGAGTGATATATCACTGAAGATATTTGATATAACGGGAAGAGAGGTAAGTAATCTTGTCTCAGGACAGCTTTTACCTGCTTTTTACAATATACCTTTTAAACCTCTTTCAAAGGGAACTTATTTCTACAGACTTGAAAGTTCTTATCATAGCAGGAGCGGGAAATTTATAATTTTAGAATAAAATATCAATTTATTAAAATTATATTGTGAAGAGTTTTAACACAGAGGATACCTGTCTGAACTGGCAGGTAGATTATTTCAAATGAAAACTACAATCATAAATTGGATTTGTACATCATCATGCTGAATTATATACTAGAATCGTTGAAATTGTAGAGGTTTGTGTCTTAGTGTCTTTATGTGAAAAGATTGTGTGGGGTTGGGTATTGTTCTTTTGAATTAAACTTCTAAAATC
>CBDUTX010000327.1:0-2920 GCA_965370235.1 uncultured Desulfuromonadaceae bacterium
ATTTTTCAATTTATCAAGTTCCACGATAAAATTTAACTGTTTTTTCAATCTCTCATCTTCTGTAATTTTATTAAATAATTTCTCCATAAAACCTCCAAGTATCATGCTTCAAAATCAATAGTAGGTATTTCAGGATATATCTTTGGTGCATCATGACGTATTTCTTCAATTACCTTCATAGTTTTCCACTTTCCTTTAAGAAAACGGAAGAAAAAGATAAACCCTAATAAAATTATGTAGATTGAAGTTATAGTCCAGCCAAAATATAATCCTTTTTTAAAAACTATTAAAAATAAATAATTTGGTATTATGAGAACACAAAAAGATAGAATAGATATTGTAATCATCACAAATCGTGTGTCTCCTGCACCTTTAATTGCTGATGAGAATATGATATTCAATGTGTCAAAAACTGAATAGAAAGCAACAAATCTCAATAATATTACTGTTATATCTCTGATTTCAGTGAATGTTTGAAAATCCGAATGAAGAGAGAAAGGCTTCAAGAAAATATCGGGTTTAAATAAATATAATAAGGCTATTAAAGTCATATACAAAAACGTCAATCTGAAAATTGCATAAGTGGTTTTTGAAGCTGTAGCCGGATCATTTCTTCCAAGATACTGTCCGACAAGAACAGAAGTAGTAATTCCAAATCCGATCATCGGCATAAATGCAATTGAGTTTATATTAAATGCAATATTAGTTGCTGCAAGTTCAATTATACCCAGTCTACCTATCATTAAAATAAAAAATGTGAATCCTGCAATATCGATGAAGAATTGTATCCCGTTTGGCAAACCGTATTTGAGTACTCTTTTAAAAAGAGAAAAATTGAACCTCCATCCTTTCATAGTACTGAAAATTTCATTAATTGATTTTTTTGAAAGTAACAGGATATAAACAAAAAATGAAAAAACAGCAGATATAACTGTAGCAAGTCCTGCACCAGCTATTCCCATTTCCTGAAATCCGAATTTCCCGAATATGAGAATATAGTCAAGAACTATGTTGACTACAGTTGCTGACAGGGTTATCCACAGTACTGGCCATGTCTTACCTCTCCCTGAATAAAAACCTGAAAATGAAGCTGTAGCTATTCCAAAAAAAGCTCCCATGCAGAGTACTTTGAAATAAATTATTTCATTCTGTTGAACAAGAAGATCATGTCCAATAAATTGAAATATTCTCCCTGCTGCCGGAATCATTAATAAATGCACAAGACCCCCTATCAAAGCAATATAAATTCCCTGCCACATAACACTGCCGATTCTTTTATACTGCTTTGCACCATAATACTGTGCAATAAATGTACTTACATAACCTGCAGTTCCAAGAAAAAAACTCATAATGGTAAAATTCAATATCCCCGCAGGCATTGCTGCAGCAATACTCTCCGGGCTGTACCAGGTTAGAAAAATCCTGTCAATGAATTGCTGTACAGACCACATGCCAGTACTTAATATCAATGGAATTGCTATCATCAGAATTTCTCTGTATCCACCTTTGCATAACCATTTTTCTTTGATATTAAATAGTTTTTTCATGGAATATTACAGGTCAAACAAAGTTAATTTGTTTGTTAACTTGAAGTGAAGTTTTGAAAGTTTTTTTAAGGTTTCAATCCCTTTCTCATTGAATATCCTTTTTGCAGTCTCAAGAACTACATTTGTGGATCCTTTCGGAAGGTAGTATGAATAATTTATTGAAAGTCTTCCAAGAGCTTCAATAAAACTTCCTCTTGCAAGAATCGATGCAGCAGCAACAGCAATATTCTCCTCTGCTCCTGTAACCTGCAATAAATTCAAATCACTGTGTTTGCCTTTCAATCTCTCCTCAATCAGGCTCTCATCTGCAAATTTGTCAACAATAACTGTCCTGACGGGATTTTTTTTAAGCATCTTGTCAATTACACTCGAATGAGCCCACGAGAGCAGATCGTTGAGATTTTTTCCTTCATTCCTGAAATTTCTATAAAGATTGTTGTACTTCTCAGGTGATATTTCAAGTATCTCATATTTCCTGTAACAAATTCTCTCAATTTCTTTTTTTAATTCGATATTTTTTTTGTCATTTAAAGCTTTACAGTCTCTTACTCCTATATCAGAAAGCAATTCTGCTGATTCTTCATCAACATAGACACCAGCACAGACAAGTGGTCCGAAATAATCTCCCTTCCCCGATTCATCAGTTCCAATAAGGGGAAATTCTCCCATGTCAAATTCTGATATTTCAGCTTTATTTCCTTTTAAAAGATCTATGATAAAATCAACAAATTCTCCTTTTCCTACCTGAGAGAGATCAAGTTTTACACCTTTTTTTGAATCATACACTCTCACCATGCAAGTGAAACCGGAAAACTCAATTTTAAATTGAATACCGAAGTTTATCTTCTTGTAAGGAAAAACTTCTATACTCTTATTATTTAAAAGAGATTTTAATTTTTTATATACATTAAAGCTGTTTTTAAATTCAGATAGAATAAATGAATTTTTCATCACATACTCGTCTTCTTTTTGCGAAAAAGAATACTGAAAGTAAATGTCCAGACAGTTCCAATAACAATTGCCCATGGCCAGGCTATTGACTCAACACCAAGTGGATGTAGAATAATATTTCTAAATCCTGTCAGAATTCCAACCGAGTTAGTTGTCAAAAATATTACAATTATAACGCTTGTAACCATCGATATTATATTGACGATATCATTACCTCTGTTCTTTGTTAGCACAGCGAGTAGAAATATTCCAAGCATTGCTCCGTATGTATAACCGACGATTTTGAACCCAAGCCATAAAATAGAATTTGTTCTGCCAAAAATAATCGCTATGACAATGAGAATCAAAGTGAATAATACGACAAAGATTCTTGAAATTTTCACAGCATTTTTCTCATCGGCATTTTTATTTATATGATTTTT
>CBDUTX010000328.1:0-2915 GCA_965370235.1 uncultured Desulfuromonadaceae bacterium
AGACGGAATCGGTATGGGAATTGGTTTTACGTTGACATTATTTTTACTCGGAGCTTTCAGAGAATTACTTGGAAATGGTACACTACTCGGCTTCAATGTCTTCGGGACCGGTTATCAGAACAATCCTATGCTGATAATGATTCTACCCCCGGGTGGATTTTTAATGCTAGGTTTGATGATGGGTGCTACAAATTACATAATGTCTAAGAGAAAGGCAGGATGTTGATATGATACTCCTACTAATTTTTATTTCAGCAGCACTTGTAAATAATTTTGTGCTTGCAAGATTTCTTGGGATTTGCCCATTTCTCGGTGTTAGCAAAAAAATTGATTCTGCAATAGGAATGGGTCTTGCAGTTATATTCGTTATGGTTCTTGCTACAGCAGTTACCTGGCCACTTTATACATATATTCTTGTACCTCTTAATTTGATTTTCCTGCAGACAATCATTTTCATACTTGTGATTGCATCACTGGTCCAGCTTGTTGAAATGATTCTGAAAAAATATATTCCTGCTCTCTACCAGTCTTTGGGAATTTTTCTCCCACTGATTACAACAAATTGTGCAATTTTGGGATTGGCAATAGACACTTTGTTGAAAAAATTCAATCTTGGAGCTTCAATCATTTATGCTGTTGGTGCCGGTATTGGATTTACACTTGCACTGGTCATCATGGCAGGAATAAGAGAAAAATTAGAAATTGCCGATACTCCGAAGCCATTTAAAGGAACACCGATATCTCTTATAACCGCAGCATTACTTTCTATGGCTTTTATGGGTTTTTCAGCCCTTGTAAAAATATAAAGAGAATTTTGACTTTTATTGCCAGGTGAATAATTGTCGCTGTTCTTAATAAAAAAATATTGGGCGAAACAGGATTCGAACCTGTGACCTCCTGCGTGTAAGGCAGGCGTTCTAACCAGCTGAACTATCCGCCCAAAAACAATATAGAAATATACCAAAAATAATTTAAAACTTCAAATGATTTCGATATAGTATTGATCTTCTCCTTTTAACCAGGAAAACTGAAGGTCTAAAATATGAGTTGTTGAAAGAAAATCAATTTCAACTTCTGAAAACACTTCTCTGTCTTCTTCAGTGGAATAAATAACTGCTTTTTCAATATCTGTCTTTTGGGATAACCCTTTATTTCCTTTATATTCTCTAACAGACATCAGAAATTCTATAAACATATCTCCTGCTCTCATTACTCTTTTATCTTTTTTAATATCAAGTTTCTCAGGCCATTTGGTTACATGAATGCTCAGGAACTCTTCCTGATCTCTATACAGATTTTGATATAATTCCTCAGTGATATAAGGCAGGAATGGAGCCAATAATCCTAAAAGAGTCCTCCCTGTAATGTAAAGAGTGTAAAGAGCTGACATCTTTTCATCTTCGCTTCTCTTTTCAGTGTTATACAGCCTGTCTTTAATAATTTCGAGATAGTTATCACAGAAATTTTTCCAGAAGAAATTTATAACTGTATTCCTTGCAAGTCTGAAATCATATTTATCAAAATATTCTGTTGCCTGTTTTATAACTTGATTCAGACTTATCAGTAGATATCTGTCAATAGTCTCTAATTTAATATTCTGTCCATGTTTATAGTCATCAAGAAACATCGATATAAATCTGAATGAATTCCAGATCTTTGTTATTACTCTCTTTCCAATCTCAATTTCCTCTACGCCTCTGAATTGCATGTCAAGACCTAAAGATGCATTAGCCGACCAGTATCTCAGTATATCCGCACTGTATTTATCGAGTAATTTCATAGGCGATGCCATTTCACCATGCTTTGATTTGGATATTTTTTCAGTTTTAAAAACCTTTTTTCCACTTTTGATATTGATTTTTCCCGGATCAGATGAAGGAATGGTAACAAATCCGGAAATTACAACATTTTCCCATGGAATCGAATTATGATGAAGATGGCTCTTGACTATTGTGTAAAAAGTCCATGTCCTGATTATTTCATGCGCCTGAGGTCTTAAACTCATTGGATAAAGGTCATCTCTCTGATCTTCTTCCCAGTATCTCAAATTAATATCCGGAGTCATGCTCGATGTTGCCCATGTATCAAGTATATCTGTTTCGGGTCTAATATCTTTCGATCTGCACTCAGGACATTCCTCAATAGGAGGAGGGTCGTTCAATGGATCAACAGGAAGGTCTATATACTCCGGCAATATGAAATTCCCACATTTAATACAATGCCAGACAGGAATTGGAACTCCATAGAATCTTTGCCTTGACAGACACCAATCCCATGCAAGATTTTTAACCCAGTCTATATAACGTTTTTTCATAAAATCCGGAAACCAGTTTATTTCATCTGCTCGTGCTATGAGAACTTCTTTCAAATCCATCACCTTTAAAAACCATTGTTTTTTTGAAAGAAATTCAATAGGAGTGCCACATCTTTCATGTGTGTTCACTTCATGAGTTATATTTTTTCTGCTCTCAACCAAACCTAACTCATCAGCTCTTGTTAAGATCATCTCCCTGGCATGTGCAACCTGTAAATTTTTAAAATCCTCTGCCTGTTTATTCATTTTTCCGTTTTCTGTCACAGATATCCTCAATGGTAATGAATGTTTTTTCCACCATTCAATATCCTGTCTGTCACCAAAAGTACAGCACATGACAACCCCTGTCCCTTTCTCCATATCAACTGCATCATCCTTGAGAATAGGAACAATATGATTAAAAACCGGAACTGTTGCTCTACATCCTTCTAAATGGGAATATCTTTTATCCTTTGGATTTACAAAAACAGCAACACAGGATGAAAGTAATTCAGGTCTGGTAGTGGCTATGATCAGAGAAGAATCATCCTGAAGTTTGAAAATAAGATTATCGAAGTGACTTTCAAAAACCTTTTCTTCTATTTCTGCCTGTGCAATAGCT
>CBDUTX010000329.1:0-2915 GCA_965370235.1 uncultured Desulfuromonadaceae bacterium
CCGGAGCATATAAAACCAGTATTTAAAAAAGCGCAGGAATATGTATATAATTATTATAAAAACTTTAAGTTAAATCCTAAAAAAGGTTCGATTAAAATTGGAGATGAAGATTATATATTAATTAAAGCTTCTTCGATTTCTATCGAATTTTTTGATCTTATCAGTAAATTATATCAAGATAGAGGTTTAGATGAATCTTCCAGAATTGCTCGAAACCTACTTTTTGACTTTGCTCATGCTCTTGGTAGTTCAGATGCAAAAAATTTTCATAAAAAACTTAACATAACAAATCCAATTGATAAATTATCAGTTGGTCCGGTTCATTTTGCATACAGCGGATGGGCTTTTGTTGATATTTTCCCTGAATCTAATATTTCACCCGATGAAAACTTCTTTTTGATTTATGACCATATTTTCTCTTTTGAAGCAGAAGCATGGTTAAAGAAAAATAAAACAACAAACTTTCCTGTATGCATAATGAATGCAGGTTATTCCTCTGGATGGTGTGAAGTGAGTTTTGGAATACCTCTTGTTTCAGTTGAAATCAATTGCCGTGCAAAAGGAGATACTCATTGTAGGTTCATAATGGCTCAACCTTCAAGAATTGAGCATTATTTAAAAATATACAGTAAAACTTCAAAAAGTGAAAAATCACTCCTTACATATGAAATACCGGAATTTTTTCAAAGAAAAAAACTGGAAGATGAATTAAAAAAGAGTATCGATACTTCTCAAGCACTTTTAAATGCTCCTTTTGAAAGTGCAATTTTAATTGATTCAAATAATTCTATACTTGCATTGAATATTACAGCAGCAAAAAGATTCAAAAAAAAACCCTCTGAATTAATTGGTATGAATTTATTCGATTTAATTCCGAATAATATCTCCAAAAATCGAAAAAAAAAACATGATGAAATTATAAATACCAAAAAACCGAAATCATTCGTTGATAAAAGAGATGGAAAATGGCTTGAAAATCACCTGTTCCCTATTATTGATGAGTATGGAAATGTCATTCGTATTGCAATTTACAGTAGAGATATAACGGATAAGCTAAAAAAAGAGAAGGAATTATTAAAACACAGAACTCAACTTGAAAAATTAGTATTCGATAGAACAAATGAACTTGAACAAGTAAATAAAAAACTAATATCCGAAATAACTAAAAAAGAGAAATTTGAAAAAGACCTTATGGAAGAAAAAGAACGTCTTTCAGTTACCCTTCAGAGTATGGGAGAAGGTGTTATTGCAATGGATAAAACAGGAAGAATTACATTAATAAACCATATAGCTGAAAAACTATTTGAATTGGATCATAAAAATATTATTGGAAGAACTATTGACAATATTTTATTATTTCAAAAATCAGAAGAAAAAAAGAAGAAAATAAAAATTTTTGAATTAATAAAAGGTAAAATTATACAGGTATCTTTCAATGAGCTTATTTTTACAAATAATAATAAAAAACTTCTTGTAGATATCAACATTTCTCCAATAAGGAACTATAGAAATGAAGTAATTGGTTATATATTCATTTTCTACGATATTACAGAGAAAAAGCAAATTGAAAAGGAACTTTTCCATAAGAGAAAGATTGAATCAATTGGAATTCTTGCAGGAGGAATAGCTCATGATTTTAATAACTTTTTAACTGGAATTATTAACAACATCTCTTTGATGAAAAAGATCACTGAAAAAAACAATCCACTCTACAATAATATCTTAGCTATAGAAAAAGCTACTCTAATGGCAAAATCATTAACAAAACAGCTTCTCACTTATTCAAGAGGGGGAGAACCCTTAAAAGAATCAATAATCCTGTCAGAATATCTAAAAGATTTTGTCCAGTTTTTCCTGACAGGATCCAACATTATTGCTATATATGATATATTTGACAATATTTATCCGGTTGATATCGATATCGGTCAATTCAATCAAGTTATTAACAACATTATCATGAATTCACTTCAAGCAATGCCTGAAGGAGGAAAAATATATATAAAAATTGAAAATATACACTTTAAAAAATTTTCTAAAAACCACAAATCAAAAAAAGCAGTCAAACTTTCTATAACTGATAAAGGCTGCGGTATTGATCCTGAGAGCTTATTAAAAGTATTCGATCCATATTTTACAACCAAACAAGGCAGAATGGGATTGGGTTTATATACTGCATATTCAATTATCAATAAACATAATGGATTAATAAATGTTGATTCTGAACTGGGTAAAGGAACATCTGTTTATATTTACTTACCTGCAAACGAAAAAATTGAAATAAATGATAAAAAAAATAATAGCCATAATAAACAAATTGAAAATAAATGCATATTGTTCATGGATGATGAACAGATAATAAGAGATATAACACTTACCCTTTTAAAGCACATAGGATATGAAGTGGATGAAGCCAAAAATGGAGAAGATGCAATTGAAAAGTATAGAATCAAATATGAAAAAGGAGAACCATACAATATTGTAATTTTAGACCTTACTGTTCACGGAGGAATGGGCGGAAAAAAAGCTATGGAATATTTAAAAACAATTGATCCAAATATAAAAGCAATTGTAAGCAGTGGTTATTCAGATGATCCGGTCCTGTCAAATTTTTCTGAATATGGATTTAAAGGCATTTTACCAAAACCTTATACCCTGAAAGAATTAGAAAATGTCTTATCAAATATTTAATTGGAAGTTTTTATGAATAACTTAAAAAAATTTAATTACACATCAATTCTTGGCTGGTCTGTAAGCAGATATGAAACATTCAGTAAATGTAAAAGATTCTATTTTTACACATATTACTCTAAATTTGACAAAGATTACCCTCTAAATAAAATTATTAAACTGAAGTCATTGACTTCTATCCCTCTTGAAACCGGTAATATTGTACATAATATCATTAAATACATACC
>CBDUTX010000330.1:0-2906 GCA_965370235.1 uncultured Desulfuromonadaceae bacterium
TTTTGCTTCGCAAAAAACTTTATCAGTTTATGATTAACACAGATTAATACAATGATCAATTAGCAATGAACAATAACACACCACAACACCAGAAGAATTTATCCACGAATTACACGAATCCCAACCAACATAAAACCCAATATTATAATTTAATATCTAACACTGAGACCTGAACTGAAGTTCAGTTTACCTCTACAATTACTCCGTAGTTGAAAAGCTGATACTTTTATCTCCTAAAAAAATAGTAATTTTTAGGAGTAGGGAGGTACTAACGATTTAAGATTTTAGAAGTAGAAAAATAATTTAAAAATTTCCTTGTAACTTGTTACTTATTTCTTTTAACTTGTAACTTGCCATTTTCAACTTGTTGCTTTTATTTTACATTTTCCAAATTATTAAGCATAAAAAATCTTGTTTATTGACATTGATATCCTTTTAATGTAAAAATTAAATGTTATAGATAATATTAAAATAAAACATATAAGGTGTTTTATATTTTAACATTTAAAAAGGAGGAGAGTGTGAGAAAACTCTTTGTTTTCTTGATCGGTTTTGCTCTGGTAATTCCGTTAACTGCAATGCCATGGACTTATGATGTTCATCAGGGTCATGACTTTCTGTTTTCACCTGACTCAGGTGTACCCGACACATTTGGATATGTCTATGTTACATCGGGAGATCCCGGTGGTCCTACATTTGACTGGATCGACATAACAGGTACGGGAACTCTCGTTACAGGTCTTGCCGACGACAATGTAGTCGGTCCTTTTGCAATTGGTTTTGATTTTCCTTACTACTGGTACAAAGTAGATCAGATCTATGTTGGCTCAAACGGTTATATATCCTTCTCAAGTAATGCTAACCTGGCACATCCTTTTCACAATATTCCATATCCTAATCCACCGAATGACCTTTGTGCAATATATGTAGTTGACCTCGATTTCACAAATGTAGGTGAATGTTATACCTATACAAGTGCAACACTTGATACATTCATCATCTCTTTTATCGCTGTCGAGGAATGGGGACTACCGGTAAATCTGCATACTTTCCAGCTTATACTGACAAAAGCTGATAGTACTCTGCTGATGCAGTACGGTTTCCAGAACGGAAATGGTCAGGGAGCCAATATGGTTGGTATTGAAAATGTTACAGGGACGATAGGACTTCAATACTGGAGGAATAATACATCCGGAGCAGGTGCAGTTACACCTGACAGCGGAATTGCAGTATCTTATATACCACCTTTGACCACTACATTTGAAGTACATGACATAGGTGTTGCATGGGTTGACAATGACATTTCAGGTGGAATATTCAGAGATAAAAATACAAATTACATTCCTACAGCAACAGTACAGAACTATGGTAATCAGACAGAAATGGATGTTTCTGTTATATGCGAATTTCGTCATATTGCCCACCCGGCAATACTCTATGCAGATACTCTAACAACAGGAACATTAAATCCTGGTGACACTGAATTATTGACATTTGATCCACTGATGTTTGCCGATGTTGATACGACATACCGTCTATATGTAAAATCACTTCTTGCCGGTGATCAAACACTTGAAAATGATTCGTTGACATTGAGAGTCCAGACTTTAACACCTCCTTCATGGATTTGGTATGGAAAAGACACTGTTCCTCCTCAGGGTTCAGCCTGGAGTGGTGATTCCTCAGGTTACGGCAACATGTTCGTTCCCCCTACTTATCCATTTACAATAGACAGTCTTTCACTTTATGCTGCAACAGCAAATACAGCAGGAGACCTCGATTTTGTCCTCATGGATGATGATGGCACAAACAATGGTCCCGGAACAATACTTTTTGAAGGAAGAATTAATGTTCCTATGTATGGTGTCGGATGGAATACAATTGTTGTTTCACCTCCTGTTGTAATAAATGACGGTGCATTCTATGTAGGCGGGATTACCGTTTCAGAGGCTACTTTCTCAACCGGACAGGGACTCTATCCTCCCGGATGTGTTGGCAGACGTGCATGGGAATTCACCGGTTCATGGGCACAGTCAAGAGATGCAGCAACACAGGATCCATGGGTAGCTGTTCATGGAGCTTGGACTGCTGTCGGTGTAGAAGAAGAACCTGTAAACAACTCATTACAAATGAGATTTTCAGGACCTCAACTGGTTCTTGGAAATGCTTTGTTCTCAATTTCCCTAACTGAGAAATCAGATGTTAGAATAAGCATCTTCGATCTTTCAGGAAGAAATGTAAGAACTCTGTATTCAGGAGAGATGAACTCAGGAGACCATCAGGTTCAGTTCAATGGAACTGATATGTCTTCAGGTGTTTATTTCATAACAGCAGATGTAAACGGAGATCAGAATACACTGAAATTCCATTTTGTAAAGTAAGACTATTACAGTCTAATATTAAAAAGGGAGGATTTTCCTCCCTTTTTCTTATAAACATTAAGGGTCGGGGTTTGCCACAACTTCGCTAATTCAAGTAAGCTTCGTTGGGTTGTACATTTTTGCATTTTACATAAGTTAAATTACGTGATTTCGTTTAATATTATCACACAAAGACGTAAAGACACAAAACCCTACCTAAAGAATTATTTATCCACGAAAAACATGAACCTAACTCCTATCATCTCAAAGAAACAAATGCTTACGAATCACCACCCAACCCTTGAAGAATAGAAAACAGACATGTCCATCGAAGCTTGTTTTAAATGTTGTGAAACCTACATAGCTCTTTGAGAGAAGTTGGGAGAAGTTGGATAATATAAGAAATGATAAAATCTTTATTTTCTAATTTCACAAACCCTACAATCTAAAATAATTAATTTTTTATTATTTATTATTTTTTTCATGATTAATTACTAAGTTTAGTACTTTTTTATAATAAATTAATAATTATTGAATAATTGAAAT
>CBDUTX010000331.1:0-2890 GCA_965370235.1 uncultured Desulfuromonadaceae bacterium
GGACAGACACATTTTGAGAAATTTAATTGAACTGTCAGTGATTAAAACCATTCCGAAATCAATTTCTGAAACGAAATATTTAGAGATAGAAAGCAAAATGAGATTATTTTCAAACGACATCAATATTCCGCTTTCACATCTTGATCTTCTACTCTGGTATATTTCAACCGGTGAAATATTCAAATAATTTTAGGGTCGGGGTTTGCCCAACTATGTTCTCACTTCGTTTTTAGCTTCGTCGTGGCTTGCTTGCCTGCGGTAGGCAGGCATTTTTGCATTTTTATTTTAACAAAATCAGCTTCATTTTTCAAAATAATCTGATATCAACTGGTAAAGTATAATTACATCTGATATATTTTTTTATATGTTTATTCTTATATTTTTAATAATAATAAATACTGAAAATCAACCGATTTTAAACAGTTCTTACATAAACAATGAATATTATAATCACTGGTTCAGGATTAGCGGTTTTGAATATTACAGGGGAATAAATTTAAATAGAATTTCAATTGCTGAAGCTTCTCTTGGGGAAATTAATTCCGGACTTGGTTTTGGAATAGGATTATTTGAAATTCTTTCATCCGGTCAAGATACGTCTCCTTTTTATCTTTCAGCTTATAATATGCTCCCATTAACTTTTTACTATGCGATCCCATTAGGAACTCCTCCATATTTTTCAGAAAAGTCTGATTCAGGTTCCGGTAAAATAACATTTATTCCACGAGTTGGAGTTTATCAGTATCCAGCATCATTATATTTTTTATTTCGAGCAAGTTTAATTGGCTTTACTAAATATGATGAAGATAATACATATTCTATTACTTTCACTTCTGCTGTAGGATTTGAAAAAGCTTTATGGTTTCAAACTGCAATAGGTCTTGAAGGAGGGATTAGTATGAAAATATGTCCATTTAAGGATTATTATAAGCATGTTTTATTTGCTGGATTGAAATTAAATCTCCTTTCAAGCTGGAGAAGAATAGATCTATGAATAAAGATAGTAAGAGATGAAAATTTTTATTGCTCAGTTAAACACAATAATAGGAGATATTGATGGAAATATCGATAAAGCAATTATTTCCATCGAGCTTGCAAAGAATAAAGAAGCAGATCTTATTATTTTCTCTGAATTATATATCTCCGGTTATCCTCCAAAAGACCTTCTTGAGAAAAAATGGTTTTTAGAAAATGTAAAATTAGGAATTGATAGAATAGTGAAAGTTTCGATGATAATACCCGATATTGGTATAATTATTGGTTCACCGACAAAAGGACAAGGAAATGAACTTTACAATTCTGCACTACTTATAAACAACGGTAAAATAGTATTTAAACAAGATAAAACTCTATTACCGAATTATGATGTATTTGATGAGAAGAGATATTTTAAATCTGCTGAACAAACAGAGATTGTTAAATTTAAAGGGGAAATACTCGGTCTTTCAATTTGTGAGGATGCCTGGGGGGAAAAAACCAATCCTTTAAAAAAGTTGAAAGATAATGGTGCTTCATTGATAATTAATATATCAGCTTCTCCTTTTGATATTGAAAAGGAAAGCAGAAGAAAGAATAAATTTGAAAAGCATGTAAAAGAGTTGAAAATACCTTTAATATTTGTAAATCATGTTGGTGGGAATGATGATCTGATATTTGATGGCAGAAGTCTCGTTATTGATAAAAACGGCAGATATTTATCTGTATTTCCTTCGTTTAAAGAGAAAGAGGAAATTATCGATCTGAACTCTCAAAATTATATTGAATATGAAGAACAACATAAACTATCGACAGTTTATAATGCACTTGTACTTGGAGTGAGAGATTACATAAGAAAATGTGGTTTTAAAACAGCAGTTGTAGGTCTTTCAGGAGGTATCGATTCTGCTGTAACATGTGCAATTGCAGTTGCTGCAATAGGAAAAGAAAATGTTCTCGGAATTACCATGCCAACAAGGTATTCTTCAAAGGGAAGTGTTGATGACTCTGTCAAGCTTGCAGAAAATCTAGGGATTAAACTATTGAAAATCCCAATAGATGAAATATTTCAATCCTATATAGATAACCTCGATTTATATTTTAAAGATAAGAAAGAGGATGTTACCGAAGAGAATATACAGGCAAGGATCAGAGGAAATATTCTTATGGCTTTTTCAAATAAATTTGGACATATAGTTCTCTCAACAGGAAATAAAAGCGAACTTGCTGTCGGTTACTGTACTCTTTACGGGGATATGAGCGGGGGATTGGCAGTAATTTCAGATGTACCAAAGACAATGGTCTATAAATTAGCTGGTTATATCAACAGAGGAAAAGAGATAATTCCTGAAGTAATAATCAACAAACCTCCTTCTGCTGAATTAAGACCAAATCAATTCGATCAGGACAGTCTTCCTCCCTATGAGATCCTCGATGAGATACTCTATTATTATATCGAAGAAAATCTATCTGAAAAAGAGATTATCGAAAGAGGATTTGAAGGAACCATAGTTAAAGAAATAATAAGAAAAGTAAATACTAATGAGTATAAACGAAAACAGGCACCACCGGGACTAAAGGTAACTTCAAAAGCATTCGGCTGGGGGAGAAGAATGCCTATTGCTGTGAAAATAACAGGTAGTCAGTAGCAAGTAACAAGTTAAAAGTTTCAAGTAACAAGTTACAAGTTAAAAGATCCAGGTACAAATATAAAATTCAATTTTAGATTTTTCCGTTTATTAATTGATAAAATATTAATTAGTATAGAAAAATAATAATATATATGTTAATTTAAAAAGTTATTATTTTTTGATTTTAATTTATAATTTTTGATATATATTATATGAGAATTAAAATCAGATTTTATTCATCATCTAAAATTCATCTCCCAACCGGATATATTTCTTTAATTCAA
>CBDUTX010000332.1:0-2881 GCA_965370235.1 uncultured Desulfuromonadaceae bacterium
TATTTTATTTATTACAATTCGCTCCCACAAGGTAAATCCCATTTTTCTTAAAATTTTAATCAAGACCATATCTATGAATGAATATTTTAGATTTACAATGTCATTTTTATTAATATATTCTTTTTTACATATCAAACCGGGAGTGATCCAACTGATATCTTCTGTCAATGTCATACCAGATGAAGAGAATGAAATTCTATGATCCGATAAGATAGCTTTTGCAACAGGTTCCAAATCATCACATGCAAAAAGTTGCTCCCCGTATATAAAATTTAATCTTTCCATTTAATTCTCCAAAATTCTATGAAAGAATTTTCCTTTTTTCCACACAAGAATTGTGCTATGAGTCAACCAATCACCAGCTACTATTAAGTATTTACCTTTTTCCCTGTAGATAAATGGTTGATGAAGGTGTGCAACAATGACATAATCAATTCCGGTTTTCCATTTACTTCTTGCAAAGTCAATGTATTTGTTAAAAGAATAATTAAGCTTATTTGAATGTCCCCTGCTCATCTTTGAGATCGATCTTGCCAGAAATTGTGCAATCTTCGGATGAAAAAATCTGAACATATTGATATTAAATTTGTTTTGTATCATCCATCTGAACATTTTATCGGCAGATGTGTTCTTCTCAATTGTCTCTCCGTGACAAAGCCAGAATTTTTTATTTTCGATATTAAATGATAATTCAAATAAAGTTGTTACTTTTAATTGATCATTTAATATTTTCTCACCCCAGAAATCATGGTTTCCAAGGATGTAGACAAGATTTTTCCTATCCCTGCATGACCAGTATATTTCAGAGAGAATGGGAAGATTAGAACTCTCGATAATACCACCGAAGTCAAAGAGAAAGTCAAAAATATCTCCTAAAAGGATAACTGGAATATTTTTATTTCTTGATTCAGTTAAGATTTTTTTAAATGCATCTCTTTTTATGTTTTCTTTTTCTTTATTTTCAGAACCGAAGTGAATATCACTTATAATTAATATTTCTTCAGCTACTGATAAAGTTTTTAAGAATGTTTCTAATGATCTCTTTTCCTTCATTATATATTCCGGGATAATTTGATTCTCTTGGACCTGCTATATTTAAAATTTTTGGTTTAATTTTTAAAAGCCATCTGTTGAGAATTTCATACTCGAAAGTATCCATATTCAATATGAAATATGGTTTCATGTATTTTTTTACATATGATATGGTTAAAAATGTTCCTCTGCATTTTTTATTATTTTCTGGAAGTAAAATCAATGTTGCTGAACTGTCAATCACATTTAATTTTGTTCTTTCCCAGTAATCAAATGAAATTGTTTCAATTAAATCATATTTATCAGGAATAGTTCCATCTTCAGCTCTTCTGCTCTTAGGGCACCATCCCACTGTTAGCAAACCTAATTCAATAGCGACATCCAATGCAGCTCTATCAATTCCTGTTTGCCCTCCGGAGCAGATGGATATTGTTTTTTTGTTTTCTGACATTATTTTTTCAAATTTATTACTAACTAATTAAAAATCAATACATATTAGTTTCAAAATATTCTTTAGAAAAATTGTATAATGATGATTTGAAATTTATTTCACTTATTGTTGTACGAAAATTCATTTTCTCTTCGAGAAGGATTGTATTTAATGGTATTCCGATTTTTTCAGCTTCTCTTATGATGGAAAAAGCATATCTTTCTCCACTACCCTGCCAATTTCCTCCTTGATTATATCTTGCCAGAGCTTCTATATAATTACCTTCGGATAATATCTTTATTTTTGACAGGTACCAACATACGAATTCTATATTTGTCTCAATATTAAACATATCATAATCTACCACATCAAGCTGAAATGCTATGTGTTCTGCAGTTGAAGGAATGATCTGCATCAATCCTGCATCACCTACTTTCCCCTCAATATTTGGAATAAAATGGCTTTCACAATATATTATTGCAGTGATCAAATAAGGATTGAGGTAGTATTTTTGAGAAAATCTTATAATTGACCTGGATATTTTGGCTATAGTATCCGATTGGAGAGATGGATTTACTTTTGATATTATTATTCCGATTTCTTCTTCAACACTGCCCCAGTAGTCATATACTTCATTTATATTATTATTTTCAGTGAGTACTAAATTTTCCTTTTTATTTTTTCTTAAAGATAATATTTGCAAAAACAGCAATATTGCAGAAATGACCAGAATCACAGGGATTGAAATTTTATTGGACAAAAGTATTTTCTCCTCTTTTTGACCACTGAATAAAATCAGAAAGTTCTTCAACATTTAGATGTTCACTTATCATAGAATCCTTGACTTTTGCAATTCTCAATACATCTCTATCGATAACTGCATTTAAAGTCGTTTCTATTGCTCTTCCCTGTCCAATTATAATGAGCAGTGAAGAAGAATTTACAGCAGAATTTAACTTCTCTGATATCCTTCTCAGATCCATACCGGGAGTTTTTACTCCTGAAGAGATAAAGACCAATTTGTCATCTTTTATAAACTTATTCCAATTTTGGATTGCTCTATCTATCTTATTATTCATTTCAAGTGCTTCGGTAAATGTAACATCATTTAAAGCTGGTGATTCATTTGCAGCGATAATAACTTTCCAATTCAGCTTCAGCAATTGATAAATAAAAGAAACACTGCCTACTACGTAATCAAAACCGGCATTATCAATGAGAATTGTTGCCGTTTTGTCTTCTTTTTCAATTATTTTTTTGCAGTAAGAATATATATTACCATTTAAATCCGGAATATTGAATTTTAAATTTCCACTTATCCACATATGTGTTGTAATTGAACTGCCTAAATCAAAAAGATTCCCTTCAAGGATAGCTGATATCGATATTGCAAGTGATTCATTAAAATTTCTATTGTCG
>CBDUTX010000333.1:0-2880 GCA_965370235.1 uncultured Desulfuromonadaceae bacterium
GCAAACATTTATCTTTATCTTCAATATTCAAAATTTTTATTGCAACTTCTCTATTCTTTTGAATTTCATAGGCATGATATATATTACTGTTTTCACCGACAGCAATATGTTTATCAATTTTATAACCTTTAATTTTTGGTAATTCTTTTGTCATATTTATTTAATTCCCATTCATGGGCTATAAGTTCAGTCTGTTTTAGTAAAGTTTAGGTAGCTTTTTCCCATTTATCAAGTTGATAACTATATTTTCTCGTTGACATTTTAGCATTTTTTCACTCCTCCACCCCAATAGGAAAGTAAGTAGATGGATTGGTGGTAATTGAAGGAATCATCAAGACTGTCCAATTTGGAATCGGGGAGTTGGAGATGCGTTGAAGGACTTTCCAGGGAAAAAAACAACAGGAATTTTATCTTATTTACCATTAACACCTCACTTTGATAGTATTAATTCTATAACATGATAGAGGGATAATATCAATTAACAATGTACCCACCCCAATATAAGATTTTTTTACCACAGAGGGAACGGCAGAAAACACAGAGAAAATACAACCACAAAGAGCTCCTGTCTGCTATAGTCATGCAGAGAAAGATATGGATTTACTACTTTTGGAACTTCGGGGGACGCTTATTTACGTCCCCACAAAAGATTATCTTATCTTAATTATGGTTCTGGAGTCTTTGACTCCTTCACACGACAACTCGATTCTGTATATCCCGGCTGTCAGTTCGTTTCCGTAGTCATTTTTTCCATCCCAACTAAAAACACAGTTCTCTTCAAGAGATGTTCCAGAAAAGAGATCTCTGACTGCTCTTCCTGTTAAGTCGAAGACAGTTACAGAAAGAAAAGCAGGATTCTCTATAAATACCGGTATAAAAGCTACCGTTGAAAAAGGATTAGGATAAGGATTGCCGAGAGCAAATAAATCTGAAGGATTTAAAGGGAGAGGTGTTTCCTCAACAGAGTTTAAAGAGGATATATCCATGTTCTCACTCTGGTGTACCTGTTTATCCGAAGCTGTGTGTGACTGAAGCCAAACAGCAAAATAGATATCAGTTGAATCGAAGTGCCACCAAGATGAGTTGAAAGTGAAAGGAATATTTACCTGAAGGGTTTCTGGATAAACTCCGGAGAAATTTATCAATATCCCGGTATAGTTCGGATACATTTTTCTAAGAGGATAGTGAAATTCAGAAAAATAACCTGCACTGTAAGGTACATGATAAGAACAGGCAGCTACATGGAGATAATAAGGAGATACTCCGAGATCTTGTTCAACTATGATAGTGACATTTAACTCACCTGACATCAGATTGGGTTGAGCTGTTCCTGCCAAGAAAAGTTCAACATAGCAGGGATCAGTCATCGCTCCTGCGTAAGCGGAGTTAAGAGCAGTTGTAGATGTAGGTACAAACATTGGTCCTCCATCCATATTCGCTCTTGGTATATAAGTTCCTCCGTAGAACTGAAATCTCCCCATTCCATCAGGGGAGTAAAGAGGTTCATTTGAATATAGCTGATATTTGAGAGCTGTCAAAGTATCCCAGTTGTTCTGAATAAAATTGTTCTGCAAACTTGCAGAAGAAGCACAACCGCTTCAAAATGCTCCGCTGTGTATTTCAAGCATGGGTTTTCGCACAGCTCCGGTTAGTGTTACCGACAATACGATGAGAATACTGAAAAGAAAAATTCGTTTTAAATTCATTTTTCCTCCTTTATTTTAAATTATTATTATAGAAGATTATAGCCTTTGTCAATAACTGATTAAGGGCGGTGCAAGACTTTTAGTGTATTTATCCATTGTTAAACATTGTGCCCACTTCACACTACCTCCATATAGTAATGTGGAATTAAAAATATACGATGTTTCTGGGAAGTTTATTTCCATACCCTATGGGATCAATATTCAGCAGACATTCATCATTTCAAGTATTTATCCCTACAAAGCACAGAAGAATAGAATACAGACTTGTCTAATGAAGCTTATTTGAATAAGCTACATAAGGTTTCACAGATTAATCTACAGCTAATTAAAATCAAGCTTCGTTGGGCTTCCTAATACTATAATCACAAAAAATAATTACAAAATCTGACACCTTACCTTGCAATAATCAATTTCTTTGTTGAAGAAAAATCAACAGCATTCATCCTCAGAAAATAGATACCTGATGAATAATTCCTTACATTGGCATCAAATTCATAATACCCGGGTTTCATTGTCTCATTTACCAGATTTACAACTTCACGACCGGAAATGTCATATAAAGAAATATTTACATAGCTCTCTCCGGGTACTGCAAATTTGATTGTAGTCATATCATTACAGGGATTGGGATAATTACCCGAAAGACTGAATACTAAAGGTAGATTTATTATATCAACCAATTGATTTTCTTCCACACCAACAGTAGTACCAAGATACATATGTAGTATTCCTGCTGTTTCAATATAAGTTGAACTGATACTTTTCCCTGTTATTGATTGTCCTGTTGCATCTATTAATATATAAGTTGCACTTGTCGACCTGTCTCCTGATGAGTTAATTGAAGATTTCTCAAGACTGTAGGTCTGGGCTGCCAAAGATATTGACAGCATTAATATAGATATTGATATTAATATATTTTTCATTTTTTTACTCTTAATTATTAAGCTCTCAATTGTTGAGATTTTTCAGCATTTCAATATCTGCTCTCATCTGTTCTATTTCACTTCTCATTTCCTGATTTTCCTCAGTCAGATTAACAATTCTTGTATTCAGATCATGATTTTCATGGGTTAGATTATCAATTCTTGTATTCAGTTGGATTATCTCAATCGCAATCTCTTCATTCTCTTTAGCAAGAGCTTTAATGGCCAGAAGAGCGACACCACTGACATCT
>CBDUTX010000334.1:0-2880 GCA_965370235.1 uncultured Desulfuromonadaceae bacterium
GTCCATTTTAAAAAATCCCGTATCCATCTGAAATGTGAATATCCATGGAGACCGACTTCATGTCCGTGGGAGAGTAATTTTTCAACAATATATCTTTTATTGATTTTATCTTTTGAAGATAAATTGAGGTAGGACCTGTTGAGCTTTAGTATTTTTTTTAGAAAACCTTTTTCTGTGAAAACTCTGCTAATTGATACAAAGTAATCAAAAGGTCCTGTTACAATAAAAAAACTTGCTTTTATGTTGAGATGAAACAGGAGCTCTGATATTTTTAAAGCTCCTTTTTCAAATCCATGTTTTGTATCACAATCTATTCTGAGAGAACATTTTTTTCTATTCATACGCTTGGCGTGCCCGAAAGGACTCGAACCTTCAATCTGCGGATCCGGAGTCCGCTGCTCTATCCATTTGAGCCACGGGCACGCGCAGGAAATCACCTTATTTTTTTCTTATGTCTGTTTTTCCTGCGTCTTTTTTTAAGTTTATGTGTTCTTATCTTCTGTAGTTTTTTCTTTCTACCGCAGGGCAAGTTTCCTCCTTATTTATTTTTTTTAACTGATTCTTTTAAATATCTTGCTGGTTTGAATGTAGGGGCAGGATGATCAGGAATATTCATCATCTGTTTTGTTCTCGGATTTATTGCATTTCTTCCTTTACGATTTTTTACCTTGAATACGCCAAAACCTCTTATTTCAACTCTTTTGTGATTTGCTATAGTATTTACCAGTGCATCAATAAAACCATTTATTACAATACTGGTATCCTTTTTAGGAAAACCGGTG
This sequence comes from uncultured Desulfuromonadaceae bacterium, assembly GCA_965370235.1. GTDB lineage: Bacteria > SDB-A > SDB-A > SDB-A > SDB-A > CBDUTX01. The sequence continues at coordinate 783 of CBDUTX010000334.1, forward strand.
GCTTCAGCCACTTCATTTATCAGATCCATTTTAGTTTTTGTTGGTTCTCTCATTTTCACTCCTTTTTTTTTATCTACATTTGATAAATTTATTATATATTACCAATTTTCTGTCATCAAAGATATAAGATCTTTAGAAAAATCTTCAATAACACGCTCTTTACCTATTTCTTCGTCTTCATTGTATGCTGAGTAGGTATTTTTTGCAATAATAACCTTGTCTAACCAAATAGTATCATCTGTTGATTGATTTATATATGTTACAGACATTTGAATGGAAATTTCATATTCTTTTATTTCTTCTTCAGAAGTATATGAATAAACCTCATTTTTATAGTCTATTACTTTCAGAAGTAGTTTTATATCAGCATTTTTAGCCTCTGAAAGACTCAGTCTTCCATCTTTTAAGAACTGGTCTCTAACCGTTGAAGTGAGCAGTTGTTCTAATCCGTACATAGTTGATTGATTTTCAGCTATTGGGATATTTATTGTATTTGTATGTTCAGGGAATGAACCTCCATGAAATGAATAGGAAATGCATCCTGAGATCACAAAAAAAGATATAAATAATATTAACTTATAATTTCTTTTCATCTTAATTATTCCGATATTTCCTTTTGTTACTATTTTAATCAAAGCTAAAGGTTGACTAATTGAATTTTAAATTATAATATATATTTATAAATGAAAAAAGTAAAAAATCCATTTTTATCTTTGAATAAATATAATTGTTTTGCATGTTCTCCTTATAATGAAAATGGTCTTAAATTGGAATTTTACTATTTAGAAGATGAAGTTATATCGACTTTTACTCTTGATAATAGATTTGAAGGCTTTCCTGGAATTGTCCATGGTGGTATTATCAGTACAGTTCATGATGAAGTGATGTACTGGATTGTTTTTGAATTAACAGGAAAAATACCTGTTACGGGAAGTTTATCTGTAAAATTTAAACTTCCATTGACATTGAATAAAAAATTCACAGCAAAAGCGAAAAAAATTAAAGATAGAAAGAAATTAATTTTATGCACCTCTGAAATTACTGATGAAAATGGTTTGTTATATTCTACGGCAGAAGGGATTTATGTACTTCCTAAAAAAGACAGTTTTTCAAAACAGACAGATATGGATCTCTTCAATGGACCTCTGTCTGAGTATTTTTTTTAATTTACCTTCAGACAAAATCTATTAAATATAATTACTTAATACTTCGGATGATCAGCAAAGGAAACATTATTTCCTTTTTTAAAATTGCCATTTGTATGCTCCATCCGGTTGTTATATTGTTCTTTTTTGATTTACGAACAACAATAAACGATTTTTGATTTCAGAAGTTTTTTGTGCTGACGATACACTTCATATTTTAAACTTCACAAATCTACATTTGTTAATCTTCAATCATTTTTTTAATATAACAAGAATCATTCAGCTTCATAAAAGAGAAATAAAAGGTAATAATTTTATTTATCAGTGACAAATGGATTGGGTAAAAACTTGTTTTCTTCTTTTATTTTTTCAAATTTAAAAATATTAGATATTTGATTTACTTTTGTTAGCAGTTCATTTTCCTGTTCTTTATCGATTTCAAATATTACTTCTATAATTTCAGTATAGAATTCTTTTAAACTATAGATGTGAAAGGTGGATATTATTTTTTTGAAATGTTTATAATTTCTATAGCTGATCTCTGTTCGAAATGAACATGCTCTGATTTCATAAATGTATGAAGCTTCTGATATGACAAGTTTTGCTGCTTTTGAAAAAGCACGGGTTAAATTTGATTTTCCCAGTTTTATCCCACCATAATATCTGCAGATCATCAGAAGACTGTCAGAAAATTTGTTCATCTCAAGCAAAGAAAGAATAGGCTGTCCGGCTGAACCGCAGGGTTCGCCGTCATCACTGAATTTTCTATGTTCTTTGAATATATAGGCATAAGGAAAATGTCTGGCTCTGTGATTAATTCCTTTTATTTCTCTTTTTATGGTATTAACCGTATCAAATCCATCCAGGGGTATTAGATAAGATATGAATTTACTTTTTTTTTCTGAATATTCAGTCTGATAAATTTTTACAGGTTTGATTTTTCTTTTTGACAT
>CBDUTX010000335.1:0-2870 GCA_965370235.1 uncultured Desulfuromonadaceae bacterium
TATATATTAATAATTGGCTGGATTTAACATTAGTATGATTGATTATCATCTCTACTCAAGCAATGGCAGAGTACTACGCTCTGGTTCAGAGCCAACAAATATGAGATAAGCATCTGGATATAACTCCAGTATTTCTTCCGATACTCTCTCGAGTTCCGGATCATTGAGCCACCAGAAAGGACCTAAATAAACAAGCCAACCCTCATATCCAGAAAGAGAATGCCATTCAGGAATCCAGAGATATCCGGTTTCGATACCGAGTTCACGATCCAATGTCTCAGCGTTAATTTCTGCTGATCCGGAATCTTCTGTTACTTCACACGAAACAACCCATCCGAGTGGTTGGGTGAATACTTCTATACATTCAGTTATCGAAATATATCCATCTTCAGAACCGTTAACGAGCCCTTCACTGTCGGTTTTCAGAAGCCAGACTCCACGGTTCTCGTAAGAATCTCCTGTTTTTCCACAGAGAATGAAACCTCCGTCATCAGTCGGACAGACACAACTAATCTGATCATATCCGGGAAAACTATAGTATCTCTTCCACTGCATCTCTCCGGCGTCATCTATAAGAGCCAGCCAGCCATCATACACATCACCAACTTTCTCGAGTCCGGTCAATGCAAACATTCCCTTTTTTGTCGGTTCGACCCATGTTGCCCTGTCAATACCGTCAATTCCAGATGTATATCTCCACAGCTCACTGCCCTGTTCATCTGTTCTCATTAGGAAAGCGTCATAACTATCAGTCTTTCCACAAATCACATATCCACCATCGTCAGTCTGCCTGACACATGTTACATCATTAATGAGCACATTCAATGAATCGGGAAAAAATTCCATATGTCCTGATCCATCCATCTTCATCATCCAGAAATTACTGCCATAAATATTCTCAACTATTGCGAGGAATCTACCGTCATTCGTTGCAGTGACTGCCTCTATGTAATACTCTTCCCCTATATATTCCGTCCTCCAGATTTCATTTCCTTCTTGATCATACATCACAAAAAAAGAATTTTGATACTTTTGACTTATAGCAAGCAGACATCCGTTATCCGATCCGGCAATACCTGAAACTGTGTAGACATGTTCATCGTCATCTCCGATTATCTGTTCCCACATAATGACCCCATTGGAATCAACTTTCACCAGGCATACTTCTGTATCCTTTCCAGTGGCTCTGGGTTCACCCTGTCCTGTGATAAGGCAACCTCCATCGGGTGTGGAAAGAATATACGCACCACTTTCGAAATCCCTGTACTTAGTATTGCTCTCAAAAAACGGACGGGACCACAAAATATTTCCATCATCATCCGTTTTGAGAAGCCACATAACACCTTGGAAACGATCAGGACAAACAATGCACGAGATAAAGAAACCTCCATTAGCTGCTATTGCAACATGAATCCCATAAGGATCGAAGCCTGAATATACCCTGGAAAAAGTGGGATCAGCATTCACAGAGGAGAATAGAACTATAACAAGAGTTAATACGAGCATCAGTTCCAACCAATCTGTTTTCATAATATACTCCCTGTCGAAAGGTTATTTACCCCTTTATTAACCAATTTATTAAATAAAAATTACAAAAGAACTATAAACTATAAGCAGAACTCCATCTCCGAAAATGATGATGTTTCCATCATGCACGAAATCTTCATCAATAAGTAAGGTGTCATTTCCCGGTCCGATATAGATGTCCCCCCATAAATCAGTATGTTGACGAAATCCGATAAATGTAAAAATAATCATAATGATTGAAAAAGACAGTATAAGTTTCATTTCAACTCCTCATCATTAAAAAAAGATGATCGAACAATTGCTTATTAATAATATCCAAATTGAGTATATCTGAAGTTCCTAGCGTAGGGAAACCAATACACTGTATGTTATCTGAAGTCACGTCTGTAACTCATTTTATTCGGAATCACTCCTCTGACACCTCCTTCAGGATGATCTGTATCTCCTGGACGACGAGGTATAAGATGAATGTGACAATGAAATATCGTTTGACCTGCAACTTTACCACAATTCACTCCAACATTGAAACCTTTGATCGATGGATCCGTATCCAAAAGCTGTTTGCGACAGAAGCCAAGCAAATCGTGGACAGCGTTTTGCTCAATCTCAGTCATCTCAAAATAATCAGCAACATGACGCTTTGGAATCACAAGAGTATGACCTTTCGAAACAGGATAACTATCAAGTATTGCAAATGAAAAATTATTTTCTATAAGGATTTTCCGGTTTTTTACTTTTTTGCAAAATAGACACCCATTCTCGAAATCAGTTGATGTATTACTTCTAAAATTTGTTTGGTCTTTATTTCCCTTTGAACAATTACATTTTGAGCTTTTCTTATAAGTAGGCATTTTATATTTCTTTAAGCGGATAAACAACTTTACAGACAGTACAAAGAATACATTCTGCATGAGTTACTATTTTATTATTTTTTATAAAACTCATTACATCTATATTAATTGAGTATATTTAGTTACATATTTAAAAAATATTTCTCCATTCTATCAAAAGCTTTATTTATCATCTCTTCCGATACACAGAAAGAGAGTCTGATATGCCTTTCTCCTGTAGGTCCAAATGCTATCCCTGGTGTAGTAGAGACTTTTGCTTCTCTTAATAATCTTTTGCTAAATTTGATAGAATCTTTTCCCTGCTCTCCTAAAATTTTCGGGAACATTAAATAAGAACCTTCCGGTTTCTTATATTCAAAAACAGAATTAATAATATTAAGCCGTTCACACATTAAATTTCTTGTTTTTAGATAATGATCTTTAAAGACCGATATACATTCCTGAGAACCTTTCAAAGCTCCAATTGCCGCATATTGTGAAACCACGGGAGCA
>CBDUTX010000336.1:0-2856 GCA_965370235.1 uncultured Desulfuromonadaceae bacterium
GACAATTGAGGACCAACATCTGCTGAAAGAAGAATCTCTTCAATTTCATCTCTCATTTCATCGGTAAAGTCTGAAGAAGAAATATTTAGAACCGTTTTTATCTTTTCTGAAAAATTATTTCTTGTCTTTTGCAGTTTTGCTGTCATTCTGTTCAAGAATTTCATCTATCTTCTCCAAATTAACCGAAACCATTAAACTAACCCCGGCTTCTTCCATAGTAACTCCATAAAGGCTCTGACAAAATTCCATTGTTCTCCTGTTATGAGTAACCATAATAACCTGGGACTCTCTTGCAATCCTTTTAATGAAATTGATAAATCTTTCTACATTAGCATCATCGAGTGCAGCATCAAATTCATCAAGAACAACAAGAGGAGAAGGTCTTACTTGATGCAGCGCCCACAATAGACAGAGTGCAGTCAAAGTTCTTTCTCCTGTTGAAAGTGACCGTGTTGATTTCATTTTCTTTCCCGGGGGGGTAGCAACAACTCTGATATCAGATTCAAGCGGGTCCTTACCCTCCTCAAGCAGCAGATCTGCTTCAACCGATTCTTTTAAAACATCGGATGTTGCACCGAACATATTAAAGAATATCTCTCTGTAATTTTTTCTCACCTGTTCAAGTGCATCAAGAAACTTCGCTTGAGCAATCCTGTCAATCGCTGCAATGCTGTCTCTTAATCCTTTTTGAGTATCAAGAAGATCATTCTTTTGAGTATTTAAAAAATCAAATCTCTGTTTTACTTCAGTAAATTCTTCTTCAGCAGCAAAATTAATATGTCCATATGAATCAAGTTTTCTTTTTAAATTCATTACTTCTTCTTCTGAGATCTGATTTTCTTCCTTCTCATCTTCCTCAAATTTCTCAAGTTGATCTTCATCTATTCCAAGGCTTCCTTTTAATTCGCTCAGTATTGAATTTATTTCACCTTCCATTCTCATTACTTCCACATTACAGTGCTCAGACCGTGTCATAAGCTGGTTTTTTATATCTTTCTTTTCATTCAGATCATCTTCAATATCTCTTTCAAGATTTCTTAATTTTGTTAACTTTTCTGCACAGAGACCCAGCTTTTCATCAGCTTTTTTTTGTTCATCTGTAATCAATTTCTCTTTATCTTCAAGTTTCTTATGATCACTTAAAACTTCTGATAAATTATTCTGAAAAGTTTTAATTTTATCTTCCAGGTGATATTTTTTTTCCTCAAGCTCCTCTCTGTTTTCAGTTAACTGCAATATTTTTTCATCAAGATTTTCAAAAGTTATTCCTTTTTTTGCAATTAATACATCGAGTTCATTGCTGCTTCTCTGATGGGGCTGTATTGAGTTTTCAAGCTCTTCAGTTTTAATTGTCTCTTCTTCTACTTTAACTCTATACTTCTCAAGTTCAATTATCAAAACAGCCTGTCTTTTTCTTCGCCCGGATATTCTTTCATCGAGATTTTTTATCTCATCAATCAATATGTCCTGTTCTCTTTGTTCCTCGAGACCTGTTTCTTCTAACATCTTTCTATGGTACTGAAAATTTGTTAATTCAGTGTTTATCCCGGATTTACGATCTATAATGGCTTTTAGAATATTTTCTTCATTATCAAAATTTTCTGAAAACTTTTTCAGATTTTCATCGATCCCTGTCATTTCTTTTTCTGTAGATTCAATCCGTATCTTTATCTGTCCTATAAGTTCACCAAGCTGTTCTATTCTCTGTTTCCTCCCCACGATACCTGCTTTTTTTAAACCTGAGGAAAACACTATGTTTTTATATACACTGTACCCGTCCTTGCTGACGATATTGAAATCCGGATAATCATTTTTTACTTTAAATAGAGCTCTCTTATTATCGACGACGAGCCAATTATCAAGTAGTTCGGATAGAGTTCCTTTTAATTTATCATCATACCTCTGGTATCTTGATAAAAAATAATGTTCAGGTACTGTAGAAGGTTTTGAATCTTCACTTATTTCTCTCTGCAATACTGCCCATCCTCTGCCTTCATTATAATTTTCAATTTCAGATAAAATATCAGATAATTTTTCTTCCTCGACAATCACCGATTGAAGTGCAAAACCAAGAGCTATTTCAGTAGCAAGTTCATATCCCGAATCAGGATGTATCATCTCTCCAAAAGGTCGATAATTATATTTTTTTACAAGAAGTTTTGTTGCAGATTCATAACCTTCGAGAGAATCCTGATGCTGGATCAACATTTCTTTTTCAGAAAATAAAGTACTTAACTCAGTTTTAAAATCTCTGAGACTTTCATAAATCAAATTTCTTTTTTCATGGTTCTTGTATATTTGGGATTGAATGGATTCAATTTGTTTTTCACTTTTCAACTCTTCACCTGTTATTGCTTCAAGTGAATTGGAATATTCTTTGATTCTTTCTGTTATTTCACTTACTTCAATATCTTTTAATTTAATAATTTCTTCCATTCTCTCTTTTTGTTCATGTTTTATCGATCTTTTCTCATTTAATGAAGCGAGAGTATTTTGAAGTTCTATATCCTCTTTATGCAATATATCCCTTTTGTCAATATTCAAAGATAATGATGCTTTTACATTTTTAATTTGATCAAGATGTTGTTGTATATTGATAGTGATATTTTGATTTTCTTCTGTTAATTTTTTTAAATCTTCCTTAATATCTTCTCTCTGTTTCTTTAGTGACACAAGACTGCTTTCAATATTTGGCATTTTTGTATTAATTGAGTCAAAATCTTCTTGATAAAGTGTTTTTCTCTCCTTTAAACCTCTGATTTCCTGGATCTTCCTCTCAATTTGCAGATCGATAAGAGACTTGTCCGATGTTTTTTCCCTGCTAAGGCTTTCCAGTTCATGATAGTATTTGTCAAT
>CBDUTX010000337.1:0-2841 GCA_965370235.1 uncultured Desulfuromonadaceae bacterium
AATGTGATATTTTAATTTCAGCCATAGGACAGAAAGCTGATGTTGAAGATATTTCAGTGGAATTATCGAGATGGGGTACGGTAGCAGTAAACGAATATTCTCTGCAGTCCAGTATTGAAGGTGTATTTGCAGGAGGGGATGTGGTTCTTGGACCATCTGTAGTTATTGATGCAATTGCACACGGTCAAAGAGCAGCAAAATCAATTTCACAATTTTTACAGACAGGTAAAGTTGAAAAAACAAAAATACAATTTCAATCGAGAAGAGATTTCTTTGGAGAAATTCCCCGTGATTACTATCAGGATGTAAGTTTAAAAGGCAGAACTAAAATGAATGAGGAACCTGTTGAAAAACGAATTAAGGATAACAGTGAAGTTGAGCTGGGGATAAGTGATGATGATGTTGCAGTTGAATCTTCAAGATGTCTTGAATGTGGATGCTTGATAAATGATTCGTGCATACTGAGAAAATATTGTACAGAATATGAGATTGACATATCAGAATATAAAGGAGAGATCAGAATAAGTAATATAGATAATTCACACCCTTTCATTTCTCTCGATCAGAACAAATGTATCCTCTGCGGGAGATGTGTTAGAACATGTAACGAAATTGTAGGGAGTGGAGTTTATGGATTTGTTGACAGAGGTTTTTATACTGAAGTAAGACCGACTTTAGACAGGAACCTCGTCGAAACGGAATGTATTTCCTGTGGAAATTGCATTGATGCTTGTCCGACAGGAGCAATCCTTCAAAGTAATCCGGATGTAAAACCTGTTCCGAGAAGTGTGGAAAAACTTCCTTTGAATTGCGGTTATTGTTCTATTGGATGTGAAATGTATCTTGATTTTACACCCGGAGGTTTACAGAGAGTATCATCTGACAGGGATGGCAATATTGAAGGACCTGGAAAAGGATTGCTCTGTTTTAATGGAAGATTTGGTCTTTCTTATGCAGTGGATAAAAACAGGATAATAAAGCCTTTTATAAAAAAAGAAAATAAATATGAGGAAGTCTCTCTGGATAATGCCTTAGAAATAATACATGCAGAACTTAAAGATATTATAAAAAAATATGGACCTGAGAGTATTGGGTTTTTTGCTTCTCCAAAGATGACTTTGGAAGAATACTATCTTCTTCGGAAATTATCTAATCATATTGGTACCGATAATTTTGGGAGTTTAAATTATTTACTTTCAGGGATCGACTTACAGGAACTCAATACTTCCTGCGGTTTTACTTCATCTTATGCAAGATTTGAAGACCTTGAAAATTCAGATTACATTGTTGCTTTTGGAAGTATTGAAAAAAAGAATCCCGTTGCTGCAATGAGAATAAATATAGCTATAAATAATGGAGCTGAACTTTTCCTTATCAATCCGGTAGGGAACAGCACTCTTGAGAAAAAAGCAACTCTTGTATTTAGATTTCAGGACAACTCTGAAAAATATCTTTTTGCTTCACTCATTCGACAGGTTTCTGAATCAAAAATTTCAAACTGGGATTTAATAGAGAAAAAAACAAATGGTTTTTTTGAATTAAAGGAATCTGTTCAAAACATGTCATTAAGAAAATTAGAGAGGAAAACAGGTATTTTAAGAAGATTTCTCAAGAAGTTTTTAAATTCTCTTAGTGATGACAGTAAAAATGTAGTTATCATAATTAATCCGGATGATGAAACACTAAGATCTGAACAGACTTTAAGTTTAATAACATCCTATATGATAATATCCGGAAGATTTTTCAGAGATAACAATGGATTGATTATGACGAGATCTCATTCAAATTCTCAAGGTATAGCATTCACTTTTATCAATGATAATCCCTATGAACTTCAGGAAATGATAAAAACACAGAAAATAAAAGCAGCTATTATTTTTGGTGAAAATCCCCTTGTTGATGATAAATTTCGTAAAGTATTTGAAAATATTAATTTTCTTGTCAGTTGTGAGATGTTTAATAATGAAATAACATCAATTTCAGATGTAATTTTACCCTTTTCAGCTTACTTTGAATCAGATGGAAGTTTTATAACATCTGAGAATAGATTAAAAATCTGGAATAAAGTTATCGAATCACCAACGGGATCGACAAATTTTGAAATAATAAAGAGTCTTGCAGAAAAATTTAACTGTGAAGTTGAGGATGATATTAATACTATCAGGAGAAATATTTTAAATGAGTATAAATTAGATGATATCATTTTGGCAGAGGATATGAATATTGATAATAACAATATTTTTAAAAATGAGAAATTTCCCACATTTGATGGAAAAGCAAATCTGTGGCCATTTAATGAGAAAACACCCTCTGTTAAAGTTGAGCTTAATAAATATGTAAGTTTAGATAAGTGGCTTGAACAGTTTAAGAATAATAATTCTATTACTTGAATTAATTTGCATTAAATTGTAATATAATATAGTTTTTAAATAATTAAGATATGAATGTTGAAAGATTAATAGAACAGGGCAATTTAGATCTAGCTCTTGAAAAATGTATGATTATTTTAAAAGAAGATCTGGATAATCCTGATTATTGGTACCTTCTTGGTAAGATATTTAGAAAAAATAAAAAGATAGAAGAAGCTAAAGAAACATTTTACAAATCAATTCTTCTTAATCCATCTTCAGATGCTTTTTTTGATATAAAAGCGATAGGATTACCGGAAAATAGAAAATTTATAAGACAAATTAAAAGTGAAAAATTTTATCAGTACATGTTGAAAAAAATGCAGGGAGTTTCTAGAACAGAGATGAGTGTTTTAAAGAAAAAGGATAAATCAAATGAAAAACCACCACCACCACCACCTGTTGTTAGACTACCACCAGCAAAACCAAAACC
>CBDUTX010000338.1:0-2837 GCA_965370235.1 uncultured Desulfuromonadaceae bacterium
AAAAAATCAATTTAAATAAACTTGATGAAACGGGAAAAGTAATAACCCCTACTTATGGTGCGCGAGCATTAAATGAAAAGGTGACAAAGTACAAATTACCAGAGAAGGAGATGCTTCCGAGAACAGCTTATAATATCATTCACGATGAATTAATGCTCGATGGGAACTCCAGACTAAACCTTGCAACATTTGTCACTACCTGGATGGAACCTGAAGCAAGACAGCTGATGTCAGAGACATTTGATAAAAATATGATAGATAAAGATGAATATCCTCAGACAGCAGAGATTGAAAACAGATGTGTAAATATACTTGCAAGGCTGTATCACAGCCCTGAAGAAATGAATACATGTGGTTGTTCAACAGTTGGATCGTCCGAAGCTGCAATGCTCGCAGGAATGGCTCTTAAATGGAAATGGCGTGAAAGAAGAAAAGGTCAGAGTAAAAATTACGATAAGCCAAATGTGGTGATGGGTATTGATGTTCAGGTCTGCTGGGAGAAGTTCTGCAGGTATTGGGAGATAGAACCCCGTTTTGTACTTATGGATAAAGACAGATATATCATCAATGCTGAGGAAGTAGTTAAATTGGTTGATGAGAACACGATAGGAATTGTTGCTATTCTCGGAACAACTTTTACAGGTCAGTATGAACCTGTAGAGGAAATCAATGATGCTCTTGAGAAATTAAATTCAGAGAAAGGATGGAGTATTCCAATTCATGTCGATGCTGCAAGCGGAGGTTTTGTAGCGCCTTTTATTCAACCTGATATCAAATGGGATTTCCGCCTTAAATGGGTGAAATCAATAAATGTTTCCGGTCATAAATATGGGTTTGTATATCCCGGTGTCGGCTGGATAATCTGGCGTGATAGAAACGAATTACCTGAAGAACTAATATTTTCTGTAAATTATCTTGGAGGAGAAATGCCTACTTTTGCATTGAATTTCTCAAGGTCAGGAAATCAAATCATTGCCCAATACTACAATTTTTTAAGACTTGGAAGAGAAGGTTATACTAAAATACTACAATCTCTACATGATACTGCACATTATCTTTCAGATAGTATATCCAGACTTACTCAATTTGAACTGGTGACAAACGGAAATGACATCCCTGTTTTTGCTTTTAAAGTAAAAAATGGTTTTAACTTCACTGTGTTTGACATATCTGAAATGGTCAGGCATAGGGGTTGGCTTATACCGGCATATACAATGCCTGAAAATATCACTGATTTGGCTGTTTTGAGAATTGTTGTCAAAGAAGGATTCAGCAGGGATATGGCAGATATGCTGCTTGATGATCTTAACAGAATTATAAAGCATTTCGAATCTCAACCGGGATATAAACAAAAAAAAGATAAAGATAAGGGAAAAACGAGATTACATTGTTGAATAGTCCGGATTTTATTAATTATCACTTTTTATTCATATTTTCAATTTTACGAACACAATTAGAGATTTTATTTACAGGAAAAAAGCAGTGGAAAAGGATATCATCAAACATTGTATTTGATTTCATCTGCCGGTAAGGGTAGAAGATGTCCCCTTTGAGCAGGAGCTATAGGTTCCAACAATCTATCCTTGAATTCATTTGAAAACTGTTTCTCAAAATCTATTTTATCAACAGGACCCTCCTGTTTCAGTTCTTTCCTGTGAACAAGTTGTGTAATTAACTCAACAATCATACGATCAACAGGTAACAGGGTCTTTTCACCTATTAAACGAACATTATCTGTATATTCATCATCTGCAAGTCTTATATTGATAGGGGGAGATTGCCCTATTACCATTCCAACATCAATTGTCTCCGACACTTTATGTATTGTGACTCTTGTTGTATGTGCTTTTCTTGCAACCAAATCTTCCCATGGTTGAGGACCTTCACCATGATGATGCAGAAGATCTGAAGGATGAACGTTATATATTCCATACACAGGATATTCTATGATATACCGGTCTATGATCTGACCAAATGCACTGACAATAATAACCTGAGGATCCCATTTGGCTAACTTTTCTCTAAAATAATCATTCTTAACTTTACCGGTATAACATGGAACACCAAAAGTCAATGCTGATTCAATTATACCAAGTTCAAATTCTTCACGCTGATGTTCATCATAGTATCTCCAGAACCTTCTCTTAAGTGAGATTTTTGCATCCTTGTCCAGCGGATCATCTGTAACCAAAGCAACTAAATTGAATTTGTTATGATGTTTCCTTTCAATGTCTTTTAATGTTTCAAATGTCAAAAAACCAAGAGTCCAGCTACAAATTGCAAGTGCTCTCAATCCCTCATTTGTTTTTTCAGAGTTCTCATTTTTACCGGGACAGATAAGTCTTCCCCAGCCGATATCATCAGGTTTATAGATTTTACGATCTGGTTCTCCTTCTATAATTTTAAATAGAAAATCATCAATTATAGTTAATCCTTTCTCTTCATAACTTAACATTGACCTTCCTCCTCTTTAAACTATCAAAGACAGTTCTCCTATTTCTTTCTGACAAGAAACAATTCATCTAATATTGAAATAAGACTTATATTCACTCCTTAGTATTCAAATATTTCTTTACTTAATCTGTTAAAAACCCTTGTATCAGCATCTATAATCGGATTTTGTTGAGCAAATTAATATATAAATAATTTTAAATAAAACAGCAATATATTATTACATAATCCAATTTATTGTTGTTCCTTTATACAGAGATAACAAAATTATTAACTAAATATAATTTCTTTTATTTACAAAATATTTTATAAAATATATAATTATTATTAAAAATAATTTAAAGGAGGTTATTATGAAAAAATTTACCTTTGAATTATTTATTTTT
>CBDUTX010000339.1:0-2835 GCA_965370235.1 uncultured Desulfuromonadaceae bacterium
TTCTTCCAGGATCATTACTTTTTCCATTTAAAATATTTTAGTTCAATAATTCAATATTAACAATAAAATTTTTAATTTTTTCATAAAAAAATATTTAATTTCCTATTATCCAGTTCAAAATATAATTACATCTCTTTTGAATTCATTGAACTCTTTCTATAAAGGATAAACCTTTATTTCCGATATAGATATCTTCTTGATAATAAAGAGGATCCTGAAGAGCTTGCTCAACTGAAATAATTCTCCATTCATTTTCAAGATACCAGTTAAATATATCATCAAGGTAAATAGAATTAAGATAATTCATATGAAGAAGAAGAATGTGCTTAATATGTCTCTTTTCAATTTGATAGGCTAAACTGTCATAATAATTTGATCTCTCTACAATATGTTCTATATATAGAGAACCAATTTCATCTGCAAGCATTAGCTATTGCTTCAATATAATCCTTATTGTATAAAAATTCATCATTATCTATGCTGACTGGAACAATGACATAATCGGATTCATTTAAAAAAGTATAGATTGAATCTCTTTTCTCAGAACTGTTACCCCGATGAAGCATGGGATATCTAAAATACTTAATATCACTCATTAAATCAAAAATTACACTTTCACATTTTTTGATATCCTCAATATAATTCATACAGGAAACTCTGTTCAGGTCAGGATGTGAATAAGTATGATTCCCAAGTACATGCCCTCTAACAATAAATTCCTCAAGTAGTTCCCACTTGTATTCCGTTATATATTGCCCTACTGCAAATCCAAAAACTTTTACATCGTATTCATCAAGAATATCCAGTATTCTATGGAAATATTCAATCTCCTCATTTGAATTGAGATAACCACCATGATGAGCAATAGGAAGGTCATCAATTGTAATTGCAACTTCTTTCTCTGCAGATAAATTTGTACATGTTATAAAACTGCACAATAGAATTGTATTTAATATAATTCTTCTCATCTCAAACCTTTCCTTTCCATATGGTTAAGTAGCAAGTTTCCTATAAAACACATAAGAGCTAAACCGATGTTTTATTGTATATAAATGCTATGTTATTATATAATTATACATTTATACAAAGATTAACTTTACTTGGCTCATTTTAAAAGCATAAAAAAAGATGGAAGATCATTTTATCCATTTTGCATTATTTATAATATAACTGTAGAACTTTGTATTTTTCATGGAATTCCATTCTTTTTCTGTATAGACGACAATATCAGTTGGTACAGATATGGAAGTAAGATCAAACATAGTCGGTCTTCGAATATAAGCTATGTCAGTTTCTTTTAAAATAACAATAATATCAAGGTCGCTTCCCACTCCGTAGTTTAATGTTGAATAAGAACCATAATAGCCAATTTTCAATATATTGTTATCTTTGCAAAACTCATCTGACCATTTAATTAATTCATTGATAACCTGATTGTGATCAGGCCAATTTAGAATTGATGAATTTAATGATTTCACCGGCATATTTTAAAGCCTCAGTGCTCTGTAGTGATCCATAGTTTTCAAAAGGAGCTCCTTCAGGATGTCCATTGGGATATCTTAGTGCAATATAGAGGGCATCCAGGACATGAGCTTTTTCAACAATATCATCAGGAACTTCAATATTTACAGGTAACTCTTTAAGCAATTTTGCAATTACATGCCCCCATACTTCCTGATTCAAGAAAAGGTGTAATGATTTCACAGCTTTTTTAGCTGCTTGATGACAGGCAAAACATGACCACTCAAATTTTTCAGAGTGATGTGAATCCTCTGCCTGAGAAATATCTCTTTTTGGCTGTCTAAACCAATCCATATATCTATTAGGCAAAAAACAATCCTTGATCTAATAAATTGTTATTAAAATAATAAATCTTATAATAATTTATTTCAATGTTAAAATGATAATTTCTCTCATCTCAAACCTTTCCTTTCTCTACTGATATAATAATAAAGATCACCTTCTACTTTTACTGAAAGAAAAATGATAAAATATTTCCCGTCTTCACTTACATCAACTCCTATACCAATCAAATCATAATCTCCTTCTATGCCTTCCCTGTTTGTATTTTGTTCCATCCAGCCATCAAATGCAGCACCTGCAGGGTCTTCGTATCCTGAACTGACCGAGATATTTGCAGAAATTGCCTTTATAGGGAATACATTTTCAATTTCTTCTATTATCTCATCAAAAATTTCACCGCTTTCAGTATTTTCTTTTTGAATCTCCATAGAGTAATACCTGCACTGCTCAGATATCACTTCATTCCATATTAATTCTGTTCTGCCTATATCACTACGTTGTTCATTTACCATCACAAATATCTCTTCCTCTACCTGCTGTGGACTAATATACCCTGAATCAGAAGGTGACAGCATGAATTTTACAAAGATCTGTGTAAAATAGAGACTTCCGTCATCAGCCTTAGCAATACCAATTCCTGTATGGTCAAAATCTCCTGTCATATTCCTTCTGTGCCCTGGGCTGTTAATCCAGCCTAAAATTGCAGAAGAACAGGGACTGGTAACATTTTTTACATAAGCAACATTCTCAGCAGCGGAAAGAAAAACTATCTCCTCCTTGATATTACTAATTCTTTGAGTAAATCCATCATGGCTGATAGGAAGGTATCTCTCTGCCATATTCCTACTGTGACCTCTACACTGCTCGGATACCACTTCATTGATCTGGAGAACATTCAATCCCTGTGATATACGGTATTCATTTACAAGTTGAAATATCTCTTTTTCTAAATATTCAAGGTCATAGTCAACGTGGGAAAATAATACTAAAGCGTTAAATATCAAAATTACTAAAAATATTAGTATTGATCTA
>CBDUTX010000340.1:0-2833 GCA_965370235.1 uncultured Desulfuromonadaceae bacterium
AATTAAGAAGATAAAAAAATCATAATAATAAATTAAAATAATATGTGGGGAACAATAGAAGAATTTGAAAAAAGATTGGATAATATCTACGGAGTGGAAAGAATAGAAGTTCTTGTAGAATTATCTAGACAATATTTAAGCAAACAACCGCATAAATCAATTGAATTCTGTCAACAATCTCAATATTTACTTAAAGAATACCCAGATAATGAATTAGAGTTAAATAATTTAAATATTGAATGTAAAGCCAATATCAGTATTGGTGATAATAAAAAAGCCAGACAATTAGCTTGTATTCTTTTAAAATTATCCAAACCTATAGATAATAAAAAATATTATGCAGAATCTCTCAGAAGATTTGGCAGCATAAATAGAAATATTGGAAATTATGAAGCTTCTCTTGCAAATTTTACTTATGCATTAAAAATTTATGAACTACTTGATGATAAAAAAGCTAGTGCAGTAATATCAAATTGTATTGGTACTGTGTATTGGAAATTAACAAAATACTCAGAAGCATTGGAATATTATTTCAAAGCTTTACAATCACTTGATGAAATAGAAAATAAAATATTATTAGCTTCAATATATAATAACATTGCAATTATTTTCAAGATATTACAGGAATATGACAAATCCTTAGAATATTTTTTTAAATCTTTAAAAATCGATAAAGATTCAAACTATAATAAAGGTGTTGCGGTTTCATTAAATAATATAGGTTCATTATTCTATAGAATTTCAGAATATTCAAAAGCTTTAAAATATTTAAACGAAGCATTAAAAATAGGTGAAGAAATCGACTATAAATTATTAATTGCAGATTCAAATGCTACTATTGGTTCGGTTTATAAAAATAAAGGAAATTTTGATATTTCACTAAGATACTATCTAAAATCATTAAAGATTGAAAATGAAATTAATAATAAATTTGGAATTTCATCAGTCATGTGTAATATTGGATACTGTCATTTCAAATTATCTCAATATTCAAAAGCAATCGAATATATGAAAAAATCATTATCTATAGCGCAGTCAATACATTCACCGGAAATTATTTTAGAAGCTTATGTTCATCTATCTGAAGTATATAAATCAAAAAATAATTATAAAATAGCACTGATATATAAAAAATTATATTCACGCAAAAAAAATCAAATATTTAACGAAAATAGCAGTAAAAAAATAGCACAAATCCATGCAATGCTCGAAGCTGAAAGTAATAAAAAGGAAACTGAAATTTACAGGTTGAAGAATGTTTTATTAGCAAAAGCAAATAATAAATTAAAATCTGTTCTCCATGAACTTAAAACTTTAACAGGATTACTACCCATTTGTCATAGTTGTAAAAAAATTAAAAATGGTAAAGAATATTGGGTACAAGTTGAAGAATATATAGGTAAACATTCAGAAATTCAATTCACTCATGGGTTATGCCCTGATTGTATAAAAATATATTTTCCTCCTATCGAAAAGAAAAAATTCAGACAATCTTGATTTATTTCAATTTATTATGAGAGTTGAAAAAAAATCAGCTCAATACTTGATAATTACTTCAACTGCTTTAGCTGCTTTTATGGCAAAGCTCGATATAAATATTGTCAACATATCCCTTCCGACAATAACAAAATACTTCAATACAAATACGAATTTATCCTCATTTGTAGTTATGTCATATCTTTTTGCTATTACAGGGACTTTGCTGATAATTGGCAAATTAGCCGATATAATTGGATTGCGGAAAATTTTAATATTCGGAAATGTTCTATTTATAGCAGGTTCTATTGCCTGTGGTCTCTCTCCTTCAATTTATCTTTTAATTTTCTTCAGATTGATTCAGGGGATTGGAGCAGCAATGTTAACTGCTTCTTCCTTTGCAATCATATCAAAATTTCTGCCTGAAAATATAAGCGGAAAAGCTTTTGGAATTTTAGCAACAGCCGGAGGTATTGGAGTTCTTTTTGGAGCACCTTGCGGAGGATTTATAAGCAGTTTCTTTTCATGGCACTGGATTTTTCTTATAAATGCTCCTGTAGGAACACTTGCTGTGATATTAGCATTAATATCTATTCCAAAAGAAATTAATAAAATGCAGGATATAAAAATCGAAATCAAAAAGTTTGACAAAACAGGAGCATTAATCAGTATTTTAAGTATTATGGTTTTACTTCTCATTTCAAATTTAATATCAAAATTTGGTTTAACCTCTCCGGTTGTTCTGTTGTGTATAATCATTTTTTGTTTTTTGTTTATCATTTTTATACTTCATGAGATAAAACATCCAAATCCATTGGTAAATATCATTTTCCTTAAAAAGAACCTTAAAATGTCATTGGTTCTGTTAACTTCTTTCGTTGCTATAATGTCTATCTCCGGTACAAGTTTCTTATTACCTTTTTATCTTGAATTCACAAAAGGACTTCAAGCAAATGAAACAGGATTAATCATCTTGATATATTCTGTTATATTTGTATTAATCTCTCCTGCTGCCGGAAGATTGTCAGATAAAATAAATTCAATATTACTATGTACAATTGCTCTTTTACTCGGATCTTTTACATTATTTTTCTTCTCATCAACTCTCTCTCTCAATGGACTTTTATTCACAATTTTGTTCATCATCATGTTAGGTATAGCTTATGGTTTGTTTAACGCACCGAACAACAGTACTATCATGAAATTTGCACCTGATAAAAACAAAGGAATGATCTCAGGTTTATTGAATATATCAAGAAGTTTAGGCACATTAATTGGAATCATGCTTTTTGAAATTGCATTTTCAAAAGGAATAAATACTGATATCCTTTCCTCTTCTACTTCTGTATCATCAGAT
>CBDUTX010000341.1:0-2819 GCA_965370235.1 uncultured Desulfuromonadaceae bacterium
ATTCCCTGATAGTGGAGTACAGATATATCTCCCTATTAATTATTTATCTTTAATATTTCTAAACTAATATTATCTAGCAACAATCAATTTCTTTGTTGATGAAAATTCATTAGAATTCATTCTCAGAAAATAGATACCTGATGAGTAATCTGTGACTCTTGTATCAAATTCATAAAACCCTGGTTTCATTGTCTCATTGATTAGATTTACAACCTGACGACCTGAAATATCATATAATGAAATATTTACATGACTCTCTCCGGGTACTGCAAATTTGATTGTAGTCATATCACTACAGGGATTGGGATAATTACCTGAAAGATTGAATACTACAGGTAAATTTATAATTTCAATTAATTGATTTTCTTCCACACCAAGAATACTACCGAGATTCATATGAAATATTCCTGCTGTTTCAATATAGGTTGAACTAATACTTTTCCCTGTTATTGATTGTCCTGTTGCATCTATTAATATATAAGTTGCACTTGTCGACCTGTCTCCTGAGGAGTTAATTGAACTTTTCGGGAGACTATAGGTCTGAGCCATCAATGACACTGATAGCATTAATATATATATTGATATTAATAATTTATTCATTTTTTACTCTCAATTGTTGAGATCTAAATTATTTAGTCTTTTCAACATTTCAATATCAGCTCTCATCTGCTCTATTTCACTTCTTAGTTCCTGATTTTCTCTTCTCAACTGTATAATTTCTTCACTATTATTTTCAACTCTAACTAAAATCTCTTCATTTTCTTTAGCGAGAGCTTTTATAGCGAGAAGTGCAACTCCACTTACATCTATACCTGCGAGATATCTTTCATCATTTCCTGTTTCAAACAAGTCATAGAAATCTTCAGCAACAGGTGAAATATGATAGACTCCTGCATCTCCTTTATAGTTATATCTGAATATATCGAGTTTCTTAACAAGCTCTAATATCTTATAAGGATCAGGTTTAGTGAAATTCTCTTTGAAAGTCCTCGAACAACCGTTTGTCCAGACACCACCGGCTGTTAGGCGTGCTCCGTTTCCATTTGATGAATTAGTTCCTATATGAAGTGGATAAGAAGGATTTTCTCTGTTTATTCCAAATTGATAATCATACCCACCATCACCAAAAACAATATCATAATTATCTATTACATTAATACTATCTGTATATGTACCTCTCCCAAAACCAAGTGAATAATCACCTGAAACATTTACATATCTTCCATTAGGTATTGTTGAATAATTACCAGAGTTGATGTTTCTATTTCCTCCTCCAACTGTTGAATGAGAACCAGAGCTGACGTTACCCCATCCTCCTGATACTGTTGAATAATCTCCTGAAGCATAATTAAAACCTCCCCCTGAAACTGCTGAACACTCTCCTAAAGCAGTATTTTCACCACCTCCTGATACTGTTGAATATTCTCCTGAAGCAGTATTACTAATACCTCCGGAAACTGTTGAAAGAGCTTTAGAGCTGGTATTATCATATCCTCCTCCTACTGTTGAAGAACTACCAGAGCTGGTGTTACCCCATCCTCCTCCTACTGTTGCACAACGATAGGAGCTGATGTTGTGTATTCCTCCTCCGATTGTTGAAGAATTTCCTGAAGCACTATTGTCTTCTCCTCCGGAAACTGTTGAAGCAGTATCGTAAGCAGTATTATTATATCCTCCGGAAACTGTTGAATAAACTCCTGAAGCAGTATTATCATATCCTCCGGAAACTGTTGAATAATCTCCTGAAGCAGTACTTATTAGTCCTCCGGAAATTGTTGAATACCATCCTGAAGCAGTATTGCCAGAACCTCCGGAAATTGTTGAAGATAATTGTAAAGCAGTATTATTATATCCTCCTCCTACCGTTGAATAACTTCCTGAAGCAGTATTATCATATCCTCCGGAAACTGTTGAAACAGATTCTAAAGCAGTATTACTATATCCTCCGGAAACTGTATTATTTGTATGATTTTGATCGGGAGTACCGGTTGTACAATTTACACCCAAACAGACATGGGTATTAGCAAAGCTACCATATAAAACATTCCCATTCATTGCAAGACCATATGCTGAAAAAGGATATAGAACACTTCCTGAAATAGTCCAGTCGTTATCTGGAGCTCCATTAATTACATAATCCGCTGTATCAGCTATCTGAGCCCGAAATGAATAAGCAGTACTGACAATTTTTTTTCTTGGCGTTAACACTTCGCTTTCAACTGTAGTTTGAAGCCAAAGAGGATCACCGCTAAAATAAGTTATATTAAGGGAAGTTATTGAACCTAAAAGCAAATTGAATAGACCTTTACTGACAATTACCGCACTATGATTTTCACTCCAGAAAGAAGTTCCTCCGGTTTCTTGAGTGAACAGCTCAAAAGTCATATTTAGTGTGTCATTTACTGCAGAAGTATCAAATACTGAAATCAGATATCCCTGATAATTCATCTCTGTTGGAATATATTTTCCATCGATCGGAGATAGTCTTATTTCAGATCTGATATCAGATCTTTCCTCTCTATTTTCAATACTTCTTTCATTACTTGTTCCAATTATCATTGTTGCTAATAATGTGATAACTGAGACTGACTTTATTATTACTGTAAACATATCTCCTCCTTTTTTTCATTTATCTTAGCATTTTGTACTACAATTAATTAAACCTCTTTTATTTTAATGTGCAATTACCATGCCAAAGACAATATTTATTAGATTACTATCTCTATACTACAAGATAAAGAGACATAAAAGAGATTGCCTGTAGGGGTATTATTGTAATATAATATTACAACATTTAAGACATCTATGTAAGTTCTGTA
>CBDUTX010000342.1:0-2817 GCA_965370235.1 uncultured Desulfuromonadaceae bacterium
TTAATATTTATAAGTGTTTTGATGATTGCTGCAGTTTTCTCTCAGGAAAATACTTATATACCAGAAGAACATAGTGAACCTGATGTATGGAGAAAATCCTTTTCCAATGCCCTGGTATTATTAAAAGCCGACACAGGTGATATAACACTTTATTTTAATGAAGATATACAACTCCTGCTCCCAACAGTGAAAAAGATTCTTAAATCACCATTATTTTCTGTAAGTTATCTTAGAAATATCTCTCTATTTGGAGAGGATTCTACCTTAATTCAGATCTTTAATTTCTTTTCACGTGAATTTGTAAAAGATAATGACAATATCGATTTATTAACTGATAAGATAAAAATTGATGAAGTTTTAATTTTTTCTAATGAAATTTTAAGGAAATATAAACCGGATAATATTGAAACATTTTACATTTTAGCTGCAGATCTTTTAAAAGAAGATGATATCCTTGAAGACCTCAATCCTTATGAAGAATTTGTACTCTCAGAGATCAGAGAAGATAGTTTTAATATGTTAATTGAATTACTTTCGAACTATGATCTTCAGCCTTTGATACATGCAGCTTCATTATTACTTGAAGTAAATGACTTTAACCTCTCTAATTATGACAGTTTATCTTGTCCGTATGTAGAAGGAAAAATAATTAAATGGACAAAAACTCCTTATGGTCCAATTATATTAGGAGACAGTTGTGATAATATCTATCATTTGAAAAGAGGTTTTATAATTGATCCTGCCGGGAATGATGAATATTTTATTGAAGAAAATATATGTGAAATTTTATACATAATTGACAATTCAGGGGATGATATTTACAGATCAGAAGGTGATTTTGGTGTAGCTGGAAATTTTATGGGTATTTCGATACTGATAGACAGTTCCGGTGACGATTCATACTATGGAAACTACATATCAAACGGAGCATCGATTCTCGGAGTTGCCATTCTCGCCGACTATTCAGGTAATGACTTTTATTCAGGTAAAATAGCATCTTCAGGTTCAGCTGCATTTGGCATTGGGGTACTTTATGACAGAAAAGGCAATGATATCTATATTTCTTATGCACATTCACAGGGAATGGCAAGTACAGCTGGAGTTGGAATTCTAATCGACTCAGAAGGCAATGATATTTATTCCTGTACCGGACTTTATACAGATAAACTGAGGTTTTCCGAACGATATCTTTCTTTTGGACAGGGATTTTCAATTGGTCTGAGACCTGATCTTCCTGGAGGAATTGGTATATTATCAGACGGAGCAGGAAACGATACGTATATAGCTGATGTATTCAGTCAAGGATCTGCTTACTGGTATTCATTCGGAGGAATTTTTGACGGTGGAGGGAATGATATCTATACTGCTTCACAGTATGTACAGGCTGTAGGCATACATATAGCAGTCGGTACAATTCTCGATGAAGACGGAAATGATACATATAGAAGTAAATCGGTTTCACAGGGATGTGGTCATGATATTTCAGCAGGAATCTTAATTGATGAAGGCGGAAAAGATGTCTACATAGCTGAAGATCTTGCTCAGGGAGCCGGTAATGCCAATTCCTGGAGTATTTTAATCGACGCTGCAGGTCCTGATAAATACATCGTTGAGAATTTCAGCAACTCTCGCGGTTGGTCTGATGAAAGAAGAGGTTACAGGGGTTCAAGTATTTTTCTTGATCTCGGTGGTAGAGATTATTATATTGGACCCGGAAAAGATAATTCGGTTATTTTCAGGTCGACTTATGGTGTTTTTTTGGATACGGAAGATAGTTTACAAAAGAGGTGATCAATTGAATGTTATTTTTATATTTCTCTATCTTACTATTTTTTTAACTCCTGAAAACACGGAATTATCCTCGCTCGACAGTTTATTTGTCCGAGCATCAGTTGGTAGGTTCGACTACCTTAGTCTCAATGAGGGAGCAAGGGACAGTATTTCAAAAATTGACTGTGACACTATATCCCATTATCTTGTCAATAAATTTTCCTCTTGTTCTGCAAGAGAATTTCATACAATAGTCGATATCCTCAAAAGAATGGGTGAAAGATCGAGACCTGCTTTGTCAAATGGATTAAAAAGTGAAAACTTAAATATTAAAATTTCTGCTCTCTATACAATTGGTGAAATATCTGATTCTCTTTTAATATTTGAAGCTCTGGAGAGTTTTGAAGACACAAACCGGAAAGTCAGAGTAAATATTGCCAGAATTATCGGTTTTTATGACTTCCCTGCCCTTATCCCTTATATGATCGAATATCTAAATGATTCCGAATCAAGGGTCAGGCTATACAATCTTGTTTCATTGAGTAGATTGGAAAATTTAAATGACAGTTTTATTCCATATATTCTTCCTAATCTAATCGATGAAGATATAAATATTCGATCAGCTGCTGCAGAAGTTCTCAGTAAATTCGGAGACAGAGGTGTTGAAATTTTAAAGGGAAAATTCATTGAACTTCCTTATATTTCACAATTTGAAATAATTGAAGTTTTAGGTGAGATAGGTACTTATTCAGCTTTACAATTTCTTGTAGAAATAATTTACGATTCCGATGAATATAGAAGGGCTTTTATATATAATGCACTGTCAAAATCTGAAACCGGTCTGGAAATGATAGAAAGACTTTATGAAAATGAATCTTCTCTGCTTTTAAGATCTTTACTGGAGAATATTAAAAATGATAACAGATGATCTGATTTTATCCAATGTAAGGATATTCCCTGAAAATTCTGAAAAATCAATCCATATTCAAAAGGGTAGAATTTATTCAATACACGATGATAGTATCAACTATAATTCAAGAATTTCAA
>CBDUTX010000343.1:0-2816 GCA_965370235.1 uncultured Desulfuromonadaceae bacterium
AAGTTGATCTTTTTTACCGTAGAATCCTAAAAGACTGCCGCAATTTATTTGAAGATAGCTTCCTTGAAGTGCAACACTTTCAAGCCATTTTATATTAACTCCGGGATACCTTGCCGGATGTGCAATTATTAGAGAGTATCCGGCTATCTCTACTTTAAATCTAAAATTCTCCCATCCTTCAGGAGGTCTGGAAAGAGAAAATTCAATTAGAAGGTATTTGCTCTCGGCAAGTCTGTGATTGAGATGGAAGTCTTTATCGAAATCAGTCAATTCATCGATAAAGATCTCAGCCCCGGGTAAAACTTCTAATTCAAAAGAGGATCTGGAAATTTTTGTATTCAACTGATCACATAATTTTTCAATTTCTTCTCTGGAAGACTGGTATATTCCCTGCATAATATGAGGTGTAGCAATAACTTTCTTAATTCCCTGCCGATAGAGTGCATGAGCAATATCCATAGATCCGGTCCATGAATCAGGACCGTCATCGATAAATGGAAGTATATGTGAGTGAATGTCTATCATGTCATCATTAGTAAAGCACCGCCTAATAGAGCAGCATTTTCGTTCAATTTTGACCTGGTGATTTTTAAGTTTCTCAGATTAAAATTAATGAGATTTGCATTTAGAGACCTTTGTAACGAAGGCAGCATTAAATCATATGAACCTGTGATTCCTCCTCCAATAACAACACAGTCAAAATCAAAAAAATTCACAGCATTTGCTATTGCAATTCCAAGATAATGACCTGATTTAGAGAATATTTCACAGGCAAGTTCATCCCCTTTTAAAGCAGCGTTGTAAATGTCATCAGGATCGTCATCTATAGTGCATATGGTCTGAGCTCCAAATTTAATTGAGTTTAGAAGTCTTCTTCTTATCGCATTTTTTGAAACGAGACTTTCAAGACATCCTCTTCTTCCACAGGAACATAATGGACCATCAGGAAGTAAAATGCAGTGACCAAGTTCACCTGCACTGTAATTAACTCCTCTGTATATCTCACCGTTAAATACAATCCCGGAACCAACTCCTGTTCCAAGAGTTATTCCAAGTACAGCTTTTGATGCCTTTCCGGAACCGAGATGGGTTTCAGCATAAGTAAATAAATTTGCATCATTATCAACAAGAACGGGTTTATCCCACAATTTAAAAAGAATATTTCCAATCTCCACATTTTGCCAATTTAAAAGATTAGGTGCAAATTTGATTATATTGTTCTTATAATCAACAATACCCGGAAATCCAATTGAGACTGCATCGATATTATTAAATGATAAAAATATTTTATTGAGTACTTCTATAGTTTTTTCACAATTTCCGTCAGGGGGTGTGTCAGTTATATTATGTTCTATTATGTTAAGGTCTTTTGAAATAGTAGCATATTTTATCCTTGTACCACCGATATCAAATGACAGAATTTTTTTCATCGAATACTTCTTTTCCTTCAATAAATAATTTCACAACTTTTATATCATCAAGGTTATCTTCATCGGGAAAAGCAGAAAGAACTGCAATATCAGCTTTATATCCTGGTTCTATTTTTCCAATGTCATCATCGCCGAGAGATAAAGATGCATATTCTGTGTAATATCTGAAGGCATTTTCAAGTGATATTTTCTGTGATTTAAAAGGAGCTTTTACTGCTCCCTTAATTCCCCACAGAGGTCCCGGGGGCATATTGTCACTGCCAAAAGCAATTTTACATCCTTCAATCTCCATTGTTCTCATGGGATTGTTAATAAGATATACATCTTCAGGAAGTACTTTTTGATATAAACCGTTTTTACCAGACCACATTCTTATGAAATTAGGCTGCATTGAACAGAATATTCCAAGGTCAGCAGCTAATGATATATCGGATATATCAGGTAATTCAAAATGCTCAATCCTAATAATATTTCTATAATTTTTATCGACTGTTTCTTTAATTACACTTAGTGCAGTTGAGATTGCATTATTACCAATTGCATGTATCCAGATATGTTTATTTATCCTGGCAGTATGTTCTAAAATCTTATTTAGTTCTTTTGATGATTTAAGTAACATTCCGGGAGAATCAGAATCCTTCCATTTAAAATTTACCGATGCTGTTCGTCCTCCGATTGAGCCATCAAGAAAAACCTTAATTGCTCTTAATGAGAAAAATTTTTCATCTTCAATTGAAAATATTTCCTGCCGGGAAGAATCAAAATATTCTTCCTCTAATACACTACATCTGAACCTTAAGCTCAATTCTTTTTTCAAATCAAATTCCCTGATAAATCTTCTCATTTCCCCAGAGGTTATCTCTCCAATAGATGAAATTCCCATTTCATGGCAGGTTTTCTGGGCAAGATGAAATGCTTTAATGTACATTAGCTCGTCAGGGGGAAATATTCTGTAGATATAAAGAGCAGGATCTTCTTTTATAATCCCCGATTTTTTTTCAATAAAACGCTCATATTTTTTTGACAATATTTTTTCAATTGCTTTTGAATTTCCAACTGCTATATGTCCGCATATTCTTCTCATTATAATTGGGATTTCTGTGGAAATTTTATCTAGATCTTTTTTATCAGGAATATTTTGTTCTTTCCATATATTCTCATCGTAATCAGAAGCAATCAACACAGAGATGTCTTTGTTGTTATTGATATAATTATCAATTATATCAAGAGCAGCTTGATAACTTTCCGTATTAAAAAGATCCGGTCCAATTTTACTTAAAGCCCACTGCATAAAATGTGTGTGAGCATCAGTAAAAGCTGGTATAAGTGTTTTTCCTGAAAGATTGATTTTTGAAATTCTTGAATTATAGTTGATACTATCCTCTT
>CBDUTX010000344.1:0-2808 GCA_965370235.1 uncultured Desulfuromonadaceae bacterium
AGTATCCTCTAAAAATGTAAGAATAAACATTATGTGTCTTTATAGAGTCAGGTATAATTTGCTTTCCAAAATCCTCTTTTTCATTATTTTCTAACAATCCAATCAAAATATCTTTATTAAAAATATAAATACCCATTGATGCAATAAAATTCATGTTATTATCTCTATCTATATAATCAGAAGGATTATATAATTTGTTTAACATATTATCATCTTTAGGTTTTTCATAAAAATCAACAATTTTTCTATGTTTGTCTATCTTCAATATACCAAAACTTTTTGCAACCTCTTTACAAATTGGCTTCGATGCAATTGTAATATCAGCATTTTTTGTTTTATGATAATCTAGAAATTCTTGAAGATTAATCCTGAAAAGCTGATCCCCCGAAAGTATAACAACATAATCAACATCCTGATTTTTTATATAGTTGATGTTTTGTCTGACAGCATCAGCAGTACCTTGATACCAATTATTATTTTTAATTGTCTGTTGGGCAGCAAGAATTTGGACAAACCCCTTTGAAAAACCATCAAACCTGTACGTAGTTGCTATATGTCTATGAAGTGATACTGTATTGAACTGAGTTAAAATAAAGATCTTTTTTAAACCCCAATGAATACAATTTGAAATCGGTATATCAATCAGTCTGAACTTACCTCCAATAGGAACAGCCGGCTTTGCTCTATATTTTGTTAGAGGAACCAACCTTGTTCCCCTACCTCCCCCTAAGATTATTGAAAGAACATTTTTCATTCTAATCTCCTTTTGCTTTTTTTCGTAATGTCAAAAGTTTTTAAGGTAAAACTTTCAAAACCCTTTATATTAAAGGTTTTCACCTTTATTTAGCTTTTCTCCCTCTTTTTTGTTAAAATCTGCATTTCAGGGAGATTAAAAATGCATGATAATGTAGTTAAATTTGTTATATGGATTTGTAAAAGGTTTGATCGAAAGAAAGTGCAAGCAATTTCAGATAAATTACTCGAAATCTTAAACGATCCGAATTCAGAAATTCAGCCAAAAGATACATTCAAAGAAGACCATCCAAACTATCGAGAATTTGATGTTGATCCTGAACCTCCATCAAAAGAAGAACCAGGTAGGAAAAAAAAACGAAAAAATTCTGGAAAGAACTTCTAAAAGAGTACAAATCCTTACACAACAAATCTCTTAAGCCAGCTAAGCATAGGTCAGACTATTTACAAGTACCAAAACTTATTAAATGTCCACACTGTGAAGCTCCTCATCAATATATCTACTTCAATGATGGCAAGAAAAAAACTCAATTAATCTGCAAAGTTTGTAAAAAAACATTTATAATTCACAAGCGTTTTAAGAAAAACAGGAAAGACATTGAGCTATATTGCCCTCACTGTCATTACAAACTGTATGAATGGAAAGTACAGCAACTTGTTACCATATACAAATGTGGAAACAAAAAGTGTTCGTGTAGGAAAAAAAACCTGCAAAAACTTAATCCTGCTGAAAGAATGATGCAGAAATTAATACCAACTCATTTCAAGTTAACTTATCAGTATCGTGAATACCACTTCACCCAGGAACAGTTAGAACACTCAAAACCGAAAAACTCAAAAGTAAATCTCTTCAGAATATACAGTTCAGATAATCTTCTCGGGCTCATTTTAACGTTACATATATCATTTGCCATGAGTGCAAGAAAAACAGCTTTATTTCTAAGAATGGTCTTCAACGTACACATTTCCGGACAAACTGTACTTAATTACGCACAGGCTGCTGCTCATTATTGCTATCAGTTCAACATTAAAAACAAAGGACCAATTGATGATATCTCTGTGGGTGATGAAACTTATATCAAGGTCAAAGCAAAACATCATTATGTCTGGTTCGTTATCTCAGCTAAAAAAAGAACTATAACAGCTTATCATATCTCTGATAACAGAGGTACTCAACCTGCTGTTGTTACTATGCTTGAAGCAAAAAGAACTGCTGACGAAAAACAACAACTAATCTTTATTACTGATGGAAACCCTTCTTATCAAGCAGGTCTGCACTTCATAAATAATGAATATGAGAGTGATACAGAAAACAAATTAAAGCATATCAAAGTTATCGGATTGGAAAATTTGGATGAAGACTCTACTGAATATCGCTCTTTTAAACAAATAATTGAAAGATTGAATAGAACATTTAAACAACATCACAGACCATCTGCAGGATTTAACACTTTAGATGGAGCTATTACACTTACAACTCTATTTGTAACACACTATAACTTCTTAAGACCTCATATGGCATTGAAATATAAAGTCCCTGTCCACATCCACGAATTGGATGAATGTAATACAATTCAGGAAAAATGGCTGAAGATACTCTCTTTAGCTGCTTAGCAAGGCTTATAAAAAAGTCAAAGAACTAAACTAAATATTTATATATATTTTATAGTAAAAACGCTGTTGGAATGTGGAAAAGTTTGAATGACTTTTCCAAAAGCATGTGGAAAATCTCCGATTTTCCTCATGCTTGTCATTTCAATTGCGATTACTTTTAACACCTTAACCTCAAATCTTACTTTCATAATCTTTCATTAAACTTTTGTCATTACTTTAATTTATATATCTTATGACAAAATAATTGTCAAATTAAATTCCTTTAACAACAAAAATTATCTTATTTAAATCATGATTCCATGCATATTGGGAAAGTTAGGATGAAAAACCTTTAAAAGGCTTGAAATTTTAAAAACACACAGGTAATATATCTTTAAAAACATGAACAAAAAACTTTTTTATAAGATATGTATCTATCTTCTCCTGATATTCATTCAACCA
>CBDUTX010000345.1:0-2776 GCA_965370235.1 uncultured Desulfuromonadaceae bacterium
TGCCATACAGAATCGCTGTGAGATATATTCTCTTGATAATCATTTCAAGTTGATTCACAATGTTATTAAACTAAAGTTGTACTAGACAATAGTTGTCAAATTTGTGAAATTTCTCCCAATTTTTCAGTTCGTAATCAGTAATTCCCAAGTGTAGCAACCATCACTGCTTTTATCGTATGAAGTCTGTTTTCAGCCTGTTCGAATACAAGTGAGATATCACTTTCAAAGACATCTTCAGTCACTTCCATATCATGAATTCCATCTGTGTGGTGAGCCGGTAAGCAGTGAAGGAATCAAGATTTATTCCTTTTTAATTTTCCACAATGTTCATTTACAGTGAGTAGATCAGCAAGTGCCTGAGTTTGTTGATAATTTGTCATTTTTTCTGGATATTTTTAACAAATTATGTTATAATAATTAAAAGGAAGTGGTTATGAAATTAAAACTTTTTGTTTTAATACTGTATGTATTTTTAGCTACATTTCTTCATGCACAATTTTCTGAAACAATAACATGGGATAAAACAATTATTGATGAAGGAGATGTTGCTTCAGGAGGAATAGCTGTAGGATCACCATATATTGGATTAACTCCATCAAACCAGAATTATCTATACTGTGCTAGTTTTGGCATTGATGAAGATCTAGTTGAGTATTCATTTAATCAATGGGGACAATGGTCTAAAAATATAGTTATACAAGGTATGGGTTTTGAAGGAATTACAATTGGTCCAGGAAGAGACGATTCAAATGAAAGGATATATTGTTTTAGAAATATGGAACTATATGAGATATGGAGTGAAAATGGAATATGGAATTTAAATCTCCTTTTTCAAATAACAGAATCACAATTTGATTATCTTATTATTGGTGAGGGACGGAATGATGAAGTTAATAGGATTTATGTTAGTAACAAAAGACATGTAATATTCGAACTTTCATATATTGGTCCGGGACATAATGATTGGAATATAGAAATAATTGATCAGAATATGTATTGTGAGGATATAGGACGGTGTAGAAGTGATGGTGTTAACAGGATATATGGTATTGGTGGTGATGATGAATGGATTGTATATGAATTGACTTATGATCCAATGAGTGATCCACCTTGGAATAGAGAAGAAGTATGGACTCAACAATATCCATTTCCATCAGTTTGTGGAGGTGTCAGTCTTGGAAAAATGAGAATTGATAATCAACATTTACATATTTATTATTTAGATGTCTTTACAAATATCAATGAGTTAATATGGAAGGAATATTTATGGGTTCATAAAATAGTTGAACCTCTATCACCACCTCCTTCTGTTGGCAGCTATGGTAGTGGTTTACAAGCATATGGCAGACCATTTGCATTTGGTTTACTTGGAAATCATGATCCCCCATTATATTTACTTTTTATTAATAGAAATAATATTATTTATTCATTTATTTACAATAAAGGAAAATGGCAACGTGATTCCATTGGAGAAATTTATGGATATGGTTTTGTGGATCTTGAATTTGGAGATGTGAGAAGTAAAGAAAATTTTTCACTCTTTGTTGTATCTTTTTATGGAAAACTTCTTGAATTTTATACTAAATAAATAAAGTAAAGGTGAAAATATGTTTAATAAATTAATAAATCAATCAGTTTATATTTTTATTATAACTTTATTTGTGTTTAAAAATATATATTGTTATAACTATCCTTATAATAGATCTGCAGCAATTGCTTATGCAGATTCTTATTGGGAGAATTATAATAGATCTAAATATCCAGACTTAGGACAATATGATGGTGATTGCGCTAACTTTGTAACACAGTGTCTTGTTGCAGGAGGACGAGATCCCTATGATCCATTTTATGATACAGTTCCAATTCAAAGGGGTGGTTATTATCCAACATTTTATAGTTGTACAAGGCATTTAGTTCCCTACTTAAGAACAATTGCTATAGAAAGACAGGGTGATCCGAGTAATCTTATCCCAGGTGATATTATTCTATTAAAACATAATCCGGATGATACAGGTTTTTATCATGCTGGGATAATCGTAGAAGTGAATGGTCCAAACATCTATTATGCTGGGCATACCAGAGATACTGATCATTCAAGAATTTTAAATCCTAACAATAATAGATATCACTATTTTCATATTCTTGATGGGTATGTATTCTGGTCTGATTGGAGTTCATGGGGTTCCGGTTATTATTATCATATATTTGGAAGTGTTTGGGCTGGTCCTCACTTATTTGAAAATCTTTCTGCTGCAGGAGTTAATCCACAAAATGGTAGTGAATATAGAGGTTTTAACCAATTTACTGTATATGGTATACCTTCTGATAATAATATTGTATATGCTCATCTTAGATTTGTTATAAACAGTAAATTTGGTTCAGGTTCTCTTGCACTTAATATTAATCATGTAACAAATACAGGTGAACCAACTCCTTATGAATGTGCTGCTCCTCCTTATTATCTACAAAATGAAGAAGTTGATGCTCAAGTAAATGATACTTTATGGTTTGATTTGAGTAATACAAATGCACCGATGCATATAATGGAAGCAAATAATGGAAATAACATGTTTGGTATTGGTTTGAGTGATAATTATGCAAAATTATTAACACTTTACTTTTTCTATGGTTGTTGGTGGGGATCGGATGTTGATGCAAAACTTAAGGTTTTTGTTGATAATCCAAGTGAAAGGAATTTTCAAAATAGCTTCAATTCTCCAAATATTGAAGAAACTAATATAGAACTTCAACTTAACATTAAAGATAATTTAGTCAG
>CBDUTX010000346.1:0-2769 GCA_965370235.1 uncultured Desulfuromonadaceae bacterium
CATCTTCTCTCTTAGTGAGAATTATAACTCATTCTTTTGAAATAGCTATAGTATGCTCAAAATGAGCAGATAGCTTTTTATCCTTTGTTATAGCAGTCCAACCATTTTTTAATATTTTAATATCATGCAAACCTTCATTTACCATTGGTTCTATTGCAATAGTCATACCGTATCTAAGTTTTATATTTCTGAATTGAGCTTTAATTGGTGGTACAAAATTAGGCAGACTGGGATCTTCATGGAGGTGTCTTCCAATTCCATGCCCGACAAATTCTCTTACAATAGAAAAACCATTTTTTTCAACATGTTCCTGAATTGCACTGCTGATGTCAAAGAGTCTATTCCCGGATTTTGCCATATTTATACCATGATAAAGTGATTCTTGAGTTACTTTAATAAGTTTTTTTGCCTGATCTGATATTCTTCCGATTGGAATAGTGACAGCTGAATCAGCAATCCATCCGTCATAAGTAATACCCATGTCCACACTGAATATATCTCCATCTTTAAGTTTTTTATTATCAGGTATTCCGTGAATAATCTCATGATTAACAGAAGCACAAATTGTTGCAGGAAAACCTTTATAACCTTTAAAAGTAGGTTTTGCTCCTATAGCAAGAGTAAGTTCTTCAGCAAATTTATCAACTTCAGCTGTGGTGATTCCAGGTTTGCAAATTTCTTTTATACTACTGAGTATTTCAGCGAGGAATTTACCGGATATTGCCATTTTTTTTATTTCATTTATTGTCTTAATCTCCATATTTTCCCAATCTTTCATATTTTTATCAATTAATGAAGTTAATTCTAAGTGGATTTTACAAAATTAGTTATTATTATCAATCCTCTGCTTTTGAGTCATCAAATTTTAATTCTCTAATTCCTTTGCCAAATGTTGAAAATAAATCACTTTCTTCGTTAGTACTTTGTTTTTCCGGTGTAGTCTTTTCAATAGATGCTTCTCTCTTTTCAGAGCTTACTTCAGATATAATGTCTGGTTTTTCTTCTTCAAATTTTATAAAAAATGCTTTTTCAACTTCCTCTTTAAAAAAAAAGTACAGTTGTGATTTTTTCTTTTTATCACCTGTAAATTTTGCTAATCTTTTAAAAATATCATTCTGCAATATCTTCACCTCTTATCTGTTTTAATTTAAGCTCAGAATCCTTATCCATAGGATTTAGTTCAAGAGCTTTATTGAAAGATATTTCAGCAGATTTTACATCTCCTTTTTCAAGAAGTATCTCGCCTAAAACCACATAAGACCTTGCATAATTGGGTGAAACCTTAATTGCACGGTTTAGCACAGTTTCAGCATTTTCAAAATTTCTATCATAAAATGCTAATAGACCAAGATTAATATATGCTTCAACAGATTCAGGATTCATCTCTATTACTTTATTGAAAAAATCTGTAGCTTTTATTTCTTCACCCATTTCAGACAGAACAATTCCAAGATTGAGGTATGTTTCATACATATCAGGAGCAAGAGATAAAGCTTTTTGGAATTCCCTGTATGCTGACTGTAATTGATTAGCATAGTAAAATCCAACTCCACGGTCATTGTGAATTTTCGCTTCAGAGAGAATTCTGTCATTTTCAAGATATTTCATTCTCTCTGTTTCTTTTTCAATATTTTCAAATTGTACCGAAACTAATTTTTCAATTTTATCGACAAGAGATGATAATTTATTGTCTAAATTGAGTTGATTCTCGGATACTTTTTCAATTCCCTCGAATGCTTTTTTAACACTTGTTGTTACATCAGAGAGGAAATTCAATGTTTTTATATTTGAATCCTGAATTGATGAAGCCTGTTCTTGAATTTGTTTTCCAAGGAAGTTATTTGACTGCAGTATATTGTTCTGTGTCTCTGAGATTTTTGTCAAAGCTTCGGTGTTAATAGTCTGGTTTTCAATGTAAACTTTCATCCATTCACTAAATGAAGTATTAAGTAATTCGGAATTTTTTGTTTCAAGTGTTGACAAAGTTTTGAGAAGTTCTTCTGCATTGAGAGATGCTGTACTTTGTTTAAATGTTTTTGCAACATCTTCAAGTTTCAAAGATATGTTGTTAACATTTTTATTAAGATTATTTAAATTATCAAATAATTTGCTCTGTTCATGGCTATATGCGGATGTCCATCTTTTAAGAGCTTCTTTTGAAAATTCTCTGTCTTTCTTATATTTTTCGATTAGGAATTGAGATATCTTTTTATCAATATCATCCTTAATTTCGAGAATTCCGGCAGCAGTCATTTTAATTGGAGGATATAGATTCTGTACAAGATTGTTAAATTTTTCATTGAACATTTCTTTATTTTGAGCTGAATTATCTTGTATAGCCGAAATGAGAGAGTTGAGATCTGTATCATTATTTTTAATGTTTTCATTTATCTGATTAAGAAGTGTGGGTAATTCCTCTATTTTTGTTGTAAGAATATTAAAATGTTCTGAAATATTTTCTGAGAACTTCTGTTGATTAGATTCATTTAATGAAGATACTTCCTTTAAAAATTCAGTTAAATAATCTCGATTAAGGTTATTGAAATTTTCAAAGGTTTCTAAAAGATCAGTTGCCTTTAGATTTTTTTCTATCTCCTTCAGTTTTTCAGGGATAGCATCAAGCGATAATTTAAGAGAGTTCAAGCTATCTTGATATGTGGTAATTAAAAGTTGTTGATTTTTTTCATTTTATTCATTAAGATTTGCAAAAAGATTTGATGAAAATTCCCTGTCTCTGCTTTCTATATCCTTCAAAAAATCAATTAGATT
>CBDUTX010000347.1:0-2767 GCA_965370235.1 uncultured Desulfuromonadaceae bacterium
TTATGGATATTCAGAAGATTTAGTTGTAGATACAAAACTAAAAGTTTTTGTAGATGATGGTAATATAAAATTTACCGGAAGTTTACTCGAGATAGCAGAAGTTAATCAGACTATTGTAGAACCTTCACTTCTTGTCAAGAGAAATCTAATAAAACAGGGAGTGGAAATTGAATTTTCCAGTGGGAATAATGAGGAAGCATGGCTTCGGATATATGATGTTGGAGGAAGATTAATTCGGACATGGATCTCTTCGGGAACTAACAATGTTAACAGAATATATTGGGATTGTAGAGATAATTTTGGATGTATCTGCCCAAAAGGGATTTATTTTGTAAGACTTTCTACTTTTTCGTATACAATTACTGAAAAATTAGAAATAATAGAATAGTAAAAATTAAACATATTTGATACTTACTATATTTTTCTATAATGGGGAATTTTTTTCCAAATTGAATTTTCGATACATTAGGTGTAGTGAACAAAAACCAAGGAACATTTAGATAATTTAAGCAGCATTTGTTTTGTCTGCTAAATATTAGTGATGTCCTGTGTAATTAAAAAGTACTTTGAGATCAAAGAGGATTTAAAATTTCAGTATAGTGTTAATGTCATTCTCAAAAGCTATTCTTTCTTCAGGAGAAAGAAAATCTATTATCAGTTTTCCATTTAAGTGATCCAGCTCATGCTGGAGAGCTCTGGCAAGAAGATTCTCCCCTTCAATTTCAAATTCTTTTCCATCTATATCCAGAGCTTTGATTTTCACTTTAACTGATCTTGCAATGGGAATGTAATTTCCGGGTATGCTCAGGCATCCTTCTTCCATGACATCTTTCTTCTCAGAAATAGTTATTATCTTTGGATTTACAGCAACGATCACTTTTCCTGATTTTGGAATTTCTACAATGAATAATCTTTTTGAAATACCAACCTGTGATGCAGCAAGACCAAGACCATCAAGTTCTCTCATAACAGGTGTCATCTCCTCAACGATATACTTAAGGTCCTTGCCAAAATCTATTACATTCGTTGCTTTTGTTCTCAAAGATGGGTCAGGATATATTTTAATTTTCATCTTTTATTTCCTTCACTTCTATCTTCAGGTCGTCAAGTAATTCAGATTCAACTTCTCGTGGGCATTTTTCCATAAGACCGGTTGCCTGAAGTGTTTTTGGGAAGGCAATAACATCTGTTATAGCTGTCATTTTAGTCATGAGCATGACTATTCTGTCGAGACCGGGGGCAATACCTCCATGAGGAGGAGCACTGTATTTAAGGGCTTCGAGAAGGAAGCCAAACCTTCTCTTTATCTGTTCTGTGGACAATCCGATGATTTTAAATAACTTTTCCTGTAGATCAGGAAAATGATTTCTTATACTACCCGATGCGAGCTCAACTCCATTTAAAACAAGATCGTATTGATGCCCTCTGACCTTATAAGGTTCACTTTCAAGTAAGTGAATATCTTCAGATTTTGGCATAGTAAATATATGATGACAGGGTATTAAATTTTCCTGATCATCATGCTCAAAAAGAGGAAAATCTACTACCCAGAGAAAAGACCAGTTATCTGAGATTAATTTTTCTTTCTCTGCAATATGCTGTCTTAAAACCCCCAATGATTTTGATACGGTGTTTTCATCTCCCGATATTATATAAGCAGTTCCGTTATTAGCATCAGGATTAAGTGTTTTTATGATATTTTCATTTAGATATTTTGCAAGCGGACCTGTGATATTATTGTTTTCAATTTTTACCCAGAGAAGACCACCTGCACCATTTTCTTTTGCAAGATCCTCATATTCTTTTATTTCTTTTCTTGAAAAGAGTTTGTTTTCAATGAATAATGCTCTTGAGCAGGGAGATTGATTCAAAATTCTCATTTCGGTATTCTTTGCAAGTTCTGTGATTTCAATAATTTTAAGATCATACCTGAGATCAGGTTTATCTGAGCCGTAAGATTTTATTGCTTCCTGATATGTAATCTTTGGAAAAGGTTTTGGTATTTCAATATTCATAACATCACTAAAAATAGTGCACATCAGCTCTTCTGCCATTTTTAAAACATCATCCTCAGTGACGAAACTCATTTCAATATCTATCTGTGTATGTTCCGGTTGTCTGTCAGCTCTGAGATCCTCATCTCTAAAACACCTTGCAAATTGATAATATCTGTCAATTCCTGAAACCATAAGAATCTGTTTATACATCTGAGGGGACTGAGCAAGAGCATAAAATTTACCCTTATGTATTCTGCTTGGGACTATGTAATCTCTCGCTCCCTCAGGAGTTGGGGCTGTCAGATAAGGTGTTTCTATCTCAAGGAAACCTTCGGAAGAGAGAAAATTTCTGATACTTTGCATAGATTTATGTCTTGTAATGATATTATCAAGCATATTTGGTCTTCTCAAATCTATATACCTATGCTTAAGTCTTAACTCAATTGAAGCTTTAACATTTTCTACAGGAAGAAAGGGTAGTTGAGCTGTGTCTGATATTATCTCAAGTGAGGACACTTCAATTTCATATCTGCCGGATTTGATGTTTTCATTTATCATATTTTCAGGTCTCAGTACAACTTTACCAAAAATAGAGATAAGAGTTTCAAGTTTTAGATTTATTTTCTTGAAAACATCAGGAGGTATAACAACCTGAATAATTCCGGATCTGTCTCTTATATCAATAAAATTAATTCCGCCATGTTCTCTTTTGCTGTTCACCCATCCGCAGAGTCTGATATTGTTATCTATATCTTCTTGTGAGATTTCAG
>CBDUTX010000348.1:0-2734 GCA_965370235.1 uncultured Desulfuromonadaceae bacterium
GAAGGAACTTAAAATAAAAAATGAAACAAATTTAAAAACTATTAATAATATTATTCCTGATAATTGGATTTATATACAGGAGAAGGATGTGAAACTTGGTAGACTTCAGATATTTAACAACTGGAGTCCATATATGGTAAAGGATGAAAAAAATGTATGGATTGGATTAGAATATTTCTGTCAGGAAGGAGATGAACTTTGGAGTCAAACTGATAAAGATTTTGCTGAATTTGCAATAGATGAATTGTTTAAGATTGGATTTATAGATAAAAAAGATGTAATTGACTATACTGTAATAAAAATGCCTAAAGCATATCCGGCTTACTTTGGAACTTATGATAAATTTCAGATAATCAGAGATTATGTTGATAACATAGAAAATCTTTTTCTAATAGGAAGAAATGGAATGCATAGATACAACAATACTGATCATTCAATGTTAACTGCTATTACTGCTGTTGAAAATATAATAAATAAAAATAAATCCAAAGAAAATATTTGGAAAGTCAATACTGAAAATGAATATCAAGAGCAGAAATAAATATTTTTTAAAAAAATATTTTTTACTTTTTTTGATATATTTTTGTGGAGTTTGTATAGCACTTATACTATGGGATAAGATAAAACTTCCATATAGTAATCCATGGAATATTATCGGTGTTCTTACTATTATAAAATTTAATCCTTTAAACAATATAATAAGATTTTTAATATTTTTAATTTTACCTTCAATTTTACTAATATTATTTTACTTTTCAAAAATTAAAAATAAAAAATATTTGTTTAAGAATAAAACAAATAGAAAACAAAATATTAACTTGAGAAATAACTCAAATTTTTCTTTTTTAAATAGAAAAATTATTTTTGTTTTGATTATATTATTTACAATAATTGTTGCCTTAAATATTCCAACTTTCCATTCAGAAAGAAAATTTGATCCTTTTCATGAAGGGGAATCACTAGGTCCAGCTATGTCCTATATGGAAGGTTGTGTACCATATAAAGATATAATTTTTGTTCATGGAATTTTTCAGGACCCTTTACGTTCAGTTATTGCATTCAATTTATTTGGTAGGTCTATTGGAGCTTCTAGAACATTAGAGTCGATTATGAAGATATTAGCATATATTTTATTGATATTATTTTTAATAAAACTTTTTAATGGGAATTATTTATATACACTTGTAGTGTTTTTTGTATTGATTTTATTTATGGCACTTTGGGTTCTTAATTTACCACCTTTAACTCTTATTGTATCAAGAGAGGTGACTACATTTTCATTTTTAATAACATTATTATTTATTTATAATCTAATAAATAATAACAAAATTTCAAAAATAAAAGTTATAATAATAAGTTATCTTTTTTCTTTTATACCTTTATCATCTTTTGTTTATTCGATTGACAGGGGATTTTACTTATTTACAACATATATTATTCTATTTCCTATAATATTGTAT
The DNA here is from genome assembly GCA_965370235.1 of uncultured Desulfuromonadaceae bacterium. Lineage (GTDB taxonomy): Bacteria > SDB-A > SDB-A > SDB-A > SDB-A > CBDUTX01. The sequence continues at coordinate 1,461 of CBDUTX010000348.1, forward strand.
TTTTTAATCAAAAAAAAGAGATCGGTGATAACTTTAATAATCTCATCTTCTTTAGGATTATTATCAGCATTCATACTAATTGGAATTTTATTAAAGTGGAATTTTTTAGAATTTATTAATTTTGTATTTGTTATATTGCCAAAATATAAAGAATTGATGGATGGAAGGATATATCCAATTAAAGATATTAAATTTTCTGCTATTATTTGCATAATGTCATTTAATATGTTTTGGGTAATTCATAAAATACTAAAAGAAATATATTTTGGACAGAATTTATTTCAATCTGTAATGATCTTTTTCAAAAAGTATTTTATTGAATTCAGTCTCTTGATTTTATCAGTTTTCTTTTTTAGAAGTGCTTTAGGACGTTCTGATTGGGAACATGTCATATATTCTTCTTCATTAATTTATATACTTACAATATACATTTTTATCAAATATTATTTTCATAATTTTTTAATAAGATCTTATAAGTTCAGAAAAATATTTACTTATACACTTTTTATTTCATTTATTTTATTAACTATTATTTTTATCTATAGGATTAATAGAGAAAATTTAATTACAGAAAATTTCCCTTTGACAATTAGTGATTCAGAATTTATTCCGGATAATTATAAAAAGACAATTGAATTTTTGAAAAATAATTTGAATGATGAGGAATACTTTTTTACCATGACATCTGAGGGAGCCTGGTATTATTTTATAGACAAACCTTGTCCAACAAGGTTTCCTGTTGTTTGGTTTGCATTGCCACCTTTTTATCAGGAAGAGATAGTAAAAAATCTGGAAACTAATAATGTTACATTTATTCTCTACAGGAACGATAGTTGGGCAAATAGGATAGATGGATTTAAAAGCCATGAAAGACTACCAATAGTTAATTCTTATATTATAAATAATTATAAATTTTTTAGATTTATAGACGATAATGAATTGTGGATTAAGAAAAACATTTCAGTTCCTAAAATATCTTGATTTATTTTTAAAAAATATTAGAATTTTATTTTAATCCTTCATTGAGAATATAAATTGTTCCTCTTTATAATTTTTTATTTGATTATCTTTTCAACAAGTGATAAATTATAAATATACAAAGTGAGGGAGATGTGATAATTAAAAAATATTCTTCTAAATATTTATTATTATTCTCGTTAGCTATATCAACAGAGCTTTTTATTATCTTTTGTCTTGTCAGATTACTCTTAATTATTCCCTTTATTTGAAGCTCTTGTTTAGTAATTATTCCTTGTAACGTTTGTATGCGTTCA
>CBDUTX010000349.1:0-2722 GCA_965370235.1 uncultured Desulfuromonadaceae bacterium
GTGTTCACCTGCCGAAGGCAGGTAAATCCTGTCATCCTATCATCTGTGTTCTATTTTTTATATTGGGGGCTGGGCTTTGTTAATTGATCATTGTTAATTGTCTTTTCTTTCCCCTCTAACTAACCTGAACCCGACTATAGGTAAAGAATCATTCCCAGGCATAATAGCAACAGGATAACCCTTTAAAAATTCCCTGGTCGCCTTTGATGATCCACCAACTAAAACCCTATAAGTCCACTGATCTGTCGGATGTTCACTGTCTTTTTGCCCGTCAGGTTTGAAATTATGCAATTCTTTTGTTTCAGTCCATTGCCAGATATATCCTTTCAATCCATTAATTTCGGTCAATTTATCCTCCATTTGCAATGCAATCAGTTCCTTCCATTCATTAAAAGTAAACAGACGGTATCCATCTCCTTCTATGATTTTAGGAATAACGGGATTTTCACTTTGATCATAAGCTGGCTGGAAATTATCTTCTAAGCTTCTGAAATTGCAGTAAGCAACTGCATCCTGAAATGATATATTTGTAACAGGATTATCTGAATTTAATTTGGAATGTGATAATCCATTATCTGAATTTATTAATATTTTCTTGTATTGAGATATGGAAACAGGATTAAGCTGGATCTCAATCTCCTTTTCTGAAATTAATTTTACTTTCTTAAATTTCATTCTTTCCCCAAAGAACAAGCTGTCCTCTTCTTTCAAGGGGTAATTCATTAAGCAAACCTAACTCCTTTTCACATAACTCACCTGCTTTGTCAGCCAAAGTATACTTGTGTGGAGCAATAAAAAGATATAATCTCCAAATACATCTATGCTTGTAAACAATATTGTCAATATCATAATTCTTAAGTTCAGATAATTTTTTCACTTCTTCTGAATTAGGCATAGAAAGCACATCGGCTTCTTTTAGATACATATCGGTTGACGGACAGTGAAGTCCTATTTCAAGAGATGATATTTTCAATTTAGATGCTATGCTTTCTTCAAATTTATCTCTTTTATTATTTTTATTATAATGCAGATCTTCGATCAGTGAACCAGGCATATCTCTTGTAATATGCAAATAACATCTTTTATAAAGTTTACGTTCTGTGAAATTTTTATACAACATCAACAAATCTCTGTTCCCTCCGATATTCATGCCAATGACGTAAATTCAATATCTCCCCAGATGCAATCTCGTATGATCTTCATTCGACAATAATAATGTTATAAGCTCTGGAACCCAGGGAAATCTCTTCTCCATAGGAAAGAGTCCTTTCAAAATAAGTATCAGAATGAGCTAATTTAAACGGATCAGAATCAGATGAGTTCTCCAATTTATAATGTTCAAGGACAATATCAAAACTTGCCTGATCTATTGAAACCGGATCGGTAGAGAGAAGCCACCCGATGTCACTCAACATTGGTTCTCCTCCATCGGTCATACAATCACATTCGGGAGTTATATTCAAAAGACCATTGATGAAAACCACTTTACCTTCTTTTCCCTTCAAAGATGCTTTTGCACCTTCAGCGAGTTTTTCAGAAAATATTTCAGGAGTTTCATTCCAGAGAATTTTAATAACACCATAATGGCAAACAGCTATACATTCCCCACAACCTATACAGGTTTGATTATCAAAAACAGGACCTTCGGAATTTAATATTATTGCATTGACAGGACAGATTTTTACACATTTTCCGCAGAATACACATTCACAAGAAGTATTTCTCTCAGGAATAACATCAGCATGCATTATTTGTTTTCCTGCTCTTGAAGCTCCTCCCATTGAAATATTCTTTATAGCTCCACCTGCACCTGCTATCATATGCCCTTTAAAATGAGAAAAGACAACAAGCCCATCCGAACGCACAAGTGATCCTGCTACAGGGAATTTTTTAAAATACTTTCCACCCAGATCAACATAGACAACATCCCCTCCTTTCATCCCGTCAGCAATCAGAACAGGAGTATTTAAAGTTTCAATTGAGAATCCATGTTCAAATGCTACTTCGAGATGAGTAACGGTTTCTGATCTTCTGCTACGATAAAGAACATTTGTATCTGTAACGAATGGCACCGCCTTCATCTGTTTTAATCTATCTATAACAGGCTTTAATAATCGAGAAGGAATGTATGTTTTATTACCGGGTTCTCCGAAGTGAACTTTTATGGCAATATATTCTCCTTGAGAGAATAAATTGGGAAATTTTAAAAGGAGTTTTTCAAGTGCCTGAGAGGGAGTATTTTTTTTTATCGGGGCAAAAAAGACATCTGACATCATATCCTCCGTCTGTATTTATTAATTTTCTAATAAGTCATAAATTAAATGAAGACTGTCATTTTCAATTATAAAATAAGCTTCTCCGGACCTTACTTTTCCACTTTTCCTTAAAAATTCCTCCCAATATATAATATCCGCAGACAATTTTGTACACTTATAATGAAGTAATGTCCTTTTCATTTCCATCTTTAGAAGTTCGAATTCCAAAGAATCAACAAAATTTTTCTGCTTTACTAACCCTCTATAACTTTCAGGTCCGATAAACAATAATTTCCACATTAGGACAAGAAATAGCAGGACAATCAGAGATATGAAAATTTTCCTTATCATTTTTACTTGAAAGCATTTAACCCGGGATATTCAGCATTATTACCAAGCTGTTCTTCAATTACCATTAATCTGTTGTACTTGGCTACTCTGTCACTTCTTGCCGGAGCACCTGTCTT
>CBDUTX010000350.1:0-2718 GCA_965370235.1 uncultured Desulfuromonadaceae bacterium
CAGGATTTACCTGCCTTCGGCAGGTGAACACAGATAATATAATGATGATAAAATCTTTTTGTTTCACAAAAAAACTTTATCACTTTATGATTAACACAGAAGAAGATAAAAAAATAAGAACCACCCAGAAAAATCTAGAACAATATATGTAGGGACAGGTCGTGACCTGTCCGATATTAAAAATAAAATGAATCAATTTAAATCCAGAAAACGAAATAGATTAAAGGAATATGATTATTCAAGTAGGGGATGGGCTTGCCCCATCCCAATGTAAAAAATTTTGCCGCGGATGAACAAGGAGAAACACGGAGAAAAAATATATAAGGTTAATAAGATTAATCGAGGAGTTCTTTTAAATTTTTATGGATGAGATCTTTGGAAATTGAAATGGTATAATTCCTGTCAATTTTTCCTTTCAGTATTATTCCCTTGTAGTTCCAGGGATGCCATCTGGTATAACCAGTAGGTCCACTTGAAGGATAGATTGAGAAAATTTTCTTTTTCAGAGCATTTGCGAGATGTATAGTGCCTGTACTAGGAGCAATAACAAGTTCTGAGTATTTCAGAACATAAGTAAGTTCTCTTAAGTTTGTTTTTCCTGCAAGATTCAAACATTTATCATTTAAAATATCTGTAAAATGTTTTAAATCATAACTTTCTTCTGTTCCAGTTAAAACAATATAAATTTTTTTATTATTTAAAAACTTCACAATATTTTCATAAACTTCACTGCTGAAATTCCTTGCACTTGATCTCATCTGGGGAGATAAAACCACATATTTATCAGGAAGACCCTGAACTATTTTCGATCTGAAAAATATTTCGGGTTTCAATTTAACATCAGCAGAATCTGTAAAAGCATGTTGGACAAGATCAATATTGTACTGAGCTTCATTTAATTTTGATTTTGATCGATTTTGTCTTTTTCCTCTGTTTAAAAGTATAAAAGATGTAGGTTTGGACAGGGGACCTATTCTTTCGGGGATTGTACTTAAAAAATTCAATGCCAGTTTTGCTTCATATAAAAACATTATCACCATATCAAATTTATTCTCTTTCAAAAAATTAATATTTATTTCTTCCTGTGACAATCTATGAGATATATAAGGAGAATTTTCTGTAATTATTTTATATTCTTTTTTTGTTAAAATTGTTAATTCTGAATTTGGTTTTAAAATCTTAGCAAGCTTTACTGCTGGCAGTGTCTGTATTAAATCTCCGAGTCTGTCAGTTCTGCATAATAGAATTTTCATTTTCTCAGAAGATCGTTTGTCTGTATTATTTTTCATAGGTTGAGATTATAAATGTTTTTCTCCGAATAAATCAATTCAATATTGCAACAACAGAGAACACAAAGCCCAACACATCTAATATAAGAATTTTCATCCACGAATTACACCTGTCTGCTACAGGCAGGCGAACCCACAACCCAACACAGAAAAACAAACACGAATGATAAAATATTTTGTTACACAAAAAACTTTATCTATTTGATGAATAATAAAAAATAATTGATGTTTTACTTTGTGGCTCTGTGTCTCCTTGTGATCTATATTATTTTATTTCCACACAAAGGCACTAAGGCACAAAGCCCCACCCAATCCAATATTGCAACCACAAAGGTCACAAACTTGTCCATCGAAGCTTGTTTGAATTAGCGAGGTTGGAGAAATATTGAAAACACTTGTCTGCGACAGATAGAGAAAGAGAATAATATTATTTTTTTTCTTTCTTGTAACTTGCTACTTATTACTTGAAACTTTTAACTTGTTACTTATTTCTTTTAACTTGAAACTTGTTACTTGCAACTATTAGTTGTTATTATTTGAAATTTAAAATATTATTCTTTTATATTTTAGAAAGGAGATATCATATGACTATTATTGATATAATTCCAGGTATTGTTGATAAATTAGACATATCCCGTAATGATCTTGTTCTTATTCAATTATGGGGAGAGAACAAAGATTTGATATTACTTGATAATTTTTCAATAGAAGTTGCTAGAAAAGGGGGAATTCCTTTCAAGATGCAACATTCAAGAAATTACTACAAAAAGTATTTTTCTTCTATACCCCAGTATGACATTGGTTTTGGAAAAAAGTACTTTGATATTTTCAGATCGGTTAACATTGTCATCGATCTTATGACTTACCCTCCAACACCATCTGATGATTTTCCAAGGGACAGACTTTCTCGGTACAATGATTTTATGAAAAATTTGTTCAGTAATTTAAGTTTTACAGGAAAAGGCAATGTCCAGATCAAATTCCCTACAAAAGAAAATGCTGAAGCTGTTGGTGTAGAATACAAATTATTTAATAAAGGAATTACCGAAGCGCTCACTGTTAATTATGCAAAATTGATAAATAACTGCAATATCTTATATGAGATATTGAAAAAAGGTGACAATATAACTATTCATACTGATTATGACAGAAAATTGTCATTTCAGACACGGGGCAGAAAATGGATAGTAGAAAACAGCACTTTCACTATTCCCGGAGGTGAAATCTTAGTATCTCCTATTGAAGGTAGTGTTAATGGTGAGATTTTAATTCCTGAGATAAGAATCAGCGGTATAGCTTATCATGATGTGATCCTTCAATTTGAAAGAGGTGAAATTATTAAGTCGAGTGAAAATGATATTTTAAATTTTATTAGATCACATAATGGTGATAGTGGTGTTTTTGCTGAATTTGGAATTGGTCTAAATCA
>CBDUTX010000351.1:0-2695 GCA_965370235.1 uncultured Desulfuromonadaceae bacterium
ACTATATGATAAATTAGCAATAAATTTACTAAAAAAATATCCGGATAATGATATTAACATTAAAATTTTAAATAATTCCTTTCAACTTTTATTATTTCAAGGAGAATATAAGAAAGCATTACAAATAGCTAAAAAAAGTATTTCCCTTTCAAAAAAAATTAAAGATAAACACATATATGCCAATTCACTCACAAAATATGGAATTATTAAAATGTTATCAGGTGATTATAAAGATGCTCTTGAGAAATATTCAAAAGCATATGATATCTATAAAAACCTTTATTTAAAAAAGGATTTAGCTGGAATAAACAATAAAATTGGTATTGTTTATTCAAAATTAACTAAATATTCAAAAGCTTTAGATTATTTTTTTCAGTCAGAGAAATTATTTGAAGATATTGTTGATGTAAAAGGAGTATCTTCAGTTCTTAATAATATTGCAATTATTTATATGGATTTAATGGAATATACAAAATCTTTACAAATTCATTTTAAATCTTTAAAAATTGTTAAAGAGATTAAAGATGATATAAATATTGCAATATCATTTAGTAATATTGGTAATGTTTTTCAGAAAATGTCAAAATATTCTGAAGCACTTAAATATCATAAAAAAGCATTAGTAATAAATAAAAGATTTAAAAAAGAACTGGGTATTGCATCGAATATGCATAATATCGGAGAAGTGTATAACGAATTAAAAAAATATAAATTTGCACTTACATATTATTTAAAATCATTAAAATTTAAGGAAAAAGCAGATGATAAATATAGCATTGCAGGTTCATTATGTAATATTGGATATATTTATTATCAATTATCTCAATACTCAAAAGCTTTAGAATATTTAAAAAAATCTTTATCTGTCAGTTTAGAATTAAAATCTCCTTCTCTTCTTTCAAATTCCTTTATTAATTTCTCCAAAGTATATAAATCAAAAAAGAAATACGAAATTGCACTTAGATTCATGAAATTATACTCAATTGAACTCGATAAAATCTATAATGAAGAAAGTAATAAAAAAATTGCAGAATTACAAATAAGGTTTGAATTTGAAAAAAATGAAAGAGAAGTAGAAATTTTTAAGTTAAAAAATATAAAATTAGTCAGAGCTAATAAAAAATTAAAAAAGACTTTAAAAAAAATTAATACATTAAAAGGAATGTTGCCATTATGTCCAAGTTGTAAAAAAATAAAAGGTGACAGAGGTTTTTGGGAAAATGTTGATACATATATAAGTGAACATTCAGAAATTAGATTCACTCATGGATTATGTCCGGATTGTGTTAATAAATATTTTCCAGAAATAAACACTTAAATAAATTAATACCAGCATCTAATAAATTTGATAAAATTATTACAGGCTAAACTGATCTTAGAAACAATTTGGGAATTTATATTGTTATTTTAAAATAGGAATTAATATCTTAAATTTAGTTCCTACATTTTCTTTGGATTCTACAGAAATTCTTCCGTTATGTAGTTCAACTAATCTTTTAATTATTGAAAGACCAAGACCTGAAGATAACTCTCCACCAATCCCAACACGACCGGCAGTCGTAAATCTGTTAAATAAACCCTGGATTTTATTTTCAGGTATTCCGATTCCGTTATCCTTAAACTGAATCAAAGTAAAAAACTTAATATTTGAATCAGAAAAATCAAGATTTTTTACTTTTGATAATGTAATTTCAATTAACCCTCCCTCTTTGGTGAATTTGGCTGAATTTGATATTAAATTTTCAATTATTTCATAAAACCTTTGAACATCTATCAAACAGATAATTTCTTCTTCTATCATCTTCAGAACTAATGAAATATTTTTCTTTTCCAACATAATTTGAAATTTACCTACATATTCTTTTAAAACATCCTGAATACATATCTCTATTAAATCCAGCCGAAAATCTACCATGTTGATTCTATTAGCTGATAAAATTCTATTTAAAGATACCATTGCATTGTCACCGGATAATGAAACCATTTCAATAAGTTCTAACTTATTTTCTTTTGATTTCCACTGCTCTGAAAGTAGATCAATAAAAGACATTAAATGCCATATTTTATTCTTAAGGTTGTGTGAGAGAACATCAAAAATGAAATCATTTAAATTAATTGATTTTTTTAATTTTTCATTTTGAATTATAAGTTTATTTCTCTGTTTTTCAATTAGCTGTTTAGCTTTTGCAAGTTCGATATTCTTTAATCTGTATATTTCTTTTTCATGTTCAATTTTTGTTTTTTCATAACTTAACTGTAATTCAAGTATTTTAATTTTACTACTCTCATTGAATATTTCATTTTGTAATTCTGTTTGTTTTTTATAATATTTCAGAGCTCCTGTTTCATCTCCTATAATTTCACATGTGATTGAAAATTCCAGGTAAACTTCCTGTTTTAATATTTTTTCATCAACACATTCAGCTAATTCAACAGCTTTATTATGATAGAAAAGTGATTTTTCATAATTTTCCAATTTACTAAAAGTTACAGCTATATTACTAAAAGATCGGATAATACCTCTTTTATTATCTATCTCTTCTCTTATCTCCAATGATTTTAGGAAATATTCAAGAGCTTTTTTATATTTTTTTTCATCCCTTAAATAAATATTGCCAATATTTTTAAATATCATGGCAATTGAAGTCTTATCCTGGGTTTTGTCGTATATAGTCATAGCTTCATGATAAAAATC
>CBDUTX010000352.1:0-2677 GCA_965370235.1 uncultured Desulfuromonadaceae bacterium
TGTGTATCCTTCTTTTAGGTGCGCCACATTGAATTAGAACGTCCAGATTTTCGTTTTTTGTCTCAAAGGTATATAAACCATCATCAGTTGACCATTCGTTGAAAATAATGCCTTTTGTTCTTAACTTAACGAGGGTTTTAAAGCTCCAACAGTAACAACCTAAAGTCGATTTTGACTTTCTGTAGATTTCCATGTATTTTGTAAGCAAAAAAGTATCTCTACATAAATCACGATAGAGAAGATGTTTGTATTTTGAAGATATTAAATTATTCATAATATCCTCATTTTCCGGTTATAATATTGGTTAATGCATCCTGTTCCAGTTCTGTTAATGTTTTAACTTGATGGGATTCAATATAATCATTGAGGTCAGTAATTTTGAATAGGATTTTGCGACCGCATTTGAAATGCTTCATAGTTTTACGTGATGTTCTCTGGTACATTGTGGCTTTAGAAATTGATAAGTACTTGCATGCTTCTTCTAACGATAGGTACGGTTTTTGAATTTTGCTACTTTGTTCTTTGTCTTTAATAGTCATTATATCCTCCATAATTAATTTATGATCTATGGAGACTATAGGCTATTTTACTATATTTGAGAAGGTTATATTCTTAACTTACCTGTTTTTATTTTTGTTTTATTATTATATCTTAGTTTAACTCTATCTTTTTTTATTTTGGTAAGTAAGTCATTTCTTCTTACCTTTTTGATAATCTTGCCAAGTTGCATCAAAATCTCTCTTATTCTTTTCAAAATAATTGAATAATTTAGTCCAGCTTTTAAAACTATTATAAACATCGTCTTTTTCAGGACTAAGATAATTTTTTAAATAAGGTTTCATTTGGTTTAAGCGACTTGCAATTGTTTGATGAGTAATTTTCTTATATTTATATTCAATGTTATTAACTTTACCAGATGGTGATTTGCCCTCTGTATGATATATAAGTTGAATCCAGAGTTCTTTATCATCATATTTGCTTACTCTACTATCTCCATTCTGACCATTGAATTTTTCTTTAGGGATCTTTCTTGCAAGATTTTGAATAGTTGTACTTTTGTTATCTTTTACTATATCTATCCAACTATTTTCCCATTCTGAGATCTGTGAGTTATATAACCATTTTTTAAATGTTTCTTGTAATTTATTTCTAATATCAGATGATGAATATTTTTCTTCTCGTATTAGTGGAAAGTTAAAATATGCATGTTCTTTTGTCATTGTAATTTTAACAGGATCATTCTTTCTAATTCTTTGTATGAATTCTAATTTTGTATCATTATCATTATTAATACGTTTTCCATTCTTTAATAACATAAAATCTGTTTTTATCAAATCAAATTTAAAAAGGTCGTTTGTTTTTAGATATTGTCTAATATTTTGAATTTCCTTTTTTCTATTTGGAAGCAAGTATAATGATTTGATCAATCCTCCATTCTCTTCTAAAATGCTATACAACTCAGATAGGATATTTGCTTCAACGTGGAAAAATAAATAATCAATATTAATTATTTTGTTAGTCTTGTTTATTGTAATTGTTCTAATTTCTTTCTCTGATATTTCATTCTCAAAGACATAGGGATTATCAGATATATAAATTGTTTTATTAATTGTAAACAATATAGATAGAAATTTGTTGTATTTATCAATAACTTCGGAAGTAAGTTCAGCATAATTTTTGTTAATCCAAAAACTAATCAAATTTGATTTACTTATATCAATTTTATAGTATGATTTTATTGCTTCTAATCTATCATCAAAGCTGAATTTCCCATTGAAATAAGCTTCAGAATCAAAGAGGTTGTAATATGAAGGTATTAGTTCATGTAAAATCCATTCTAAAGACTCATCATCTTCTGAATACAAAAAACGACGTTTATAATGATGACTAACAGTTTCTATAATACCAAAATTCTTTATATTAATCTCAGGTTTTCTTTCAATTCTTGATAAAAATCTATCTAATCGTAATTTTATAAAAGTGTTAACTATATTCTTTAATACTTTACTATATAATCCGCATGAATATGGTTCTACATTGAAAATTTCGATTATTTTCTTAGATAAACCTTTCATCTCTTTTTCTGTATCAAATGTAGTATATTTCATTTTTTACTCCTTCAAATTGTTGGCAATTTATCTATTGCTTCGTCTCGCTTCTTATCGATCAGTTTAGCATAGATCTGTGTGTGTTTAATATCAGTATGCCCGAGTAATTTACTGACAGTGTAAAGGTCAATATCATAAGTTAAACACATTGTAGCGAATGTATGACGTCCACAATGGAAAGTAATTCTCTTATTGATTCCTGCAGTTTTAATAAGTTCGTGCATTTTTAATCTACTGTACTCATAATCCGGCAGATCAAATATCAATCCTGATTCCCTTTTCAATTCTTTCTTTTGAATTTCAATTATATCCTTAGCGATAGAATGAAGCTTTATTCTGACCGGTTCATCAGTTTTGCTTTGAACAAAAACCAATGTGGATTCATTAATATCTTCAAATCTAATGCCTTTAATATCAACAAATCTAAGCCCGGTAAAGCAAGCAAATATGAAAGCATTTTTTAGCTGTGGTAAATAAAAGTCTGTTTCATAAACTTGACTTATTTCATCCAATGTTAAGAATTCCCTGTTTGTGGCTTTTTTAGAGATTGTTATTCGTGATCCACTTAC
>CBDUTX010000353.1:0-2676 GCA_965370235.1 uncultured Desulfuromonadaceae bacterium
TGAATTAATCGAAACATTTTATGAAAATTATTGTCAATTAAATAACAATTAAAAGAGGAGGAAAAATGTTAAAAATTAAATTATTTAAAACACTTATATTAATCCAAGTTATATTAATATTACCTATGTTGTTAAATGCATCATCACAAGGTATTTCAGGAGAATGGAATGGTTGTATAAACTATGCAAATAATGATTGTAATATTAATTTGGAAATATCTACTGATGATGGGGGAAATTTAACTGCGGTTCTGAATATACCAAAACAGGGAATTGTTGATTTAAATGCCTGTATCTACATTGAAAATAATGAGATTATTATTGAACAAGAATTAAAGGGAATAGTTTTTAAGGGGGAAATTAAAGACAATTCAATTGAAGGTATATGGAAACAGCAGGGACTGTCTTTGGATTTGTGTTTGGTTAGAAATTAATTTTATAAAACAGGGGAATTATCCCCTGTTTTATTTCCTTTCAGAGCAGATTATTTAAAGTTGGGAAAATGTTATAGTCAATGAAATACGTTAAATACAATACCTGATAAGAGAATGGGATTTCAAAAAAAAATCGAATTATTCCAAATTTAATATTTTATGAATCTCTGAATGATCTTCACTAACCAATCTGCAGAAATAGATTCCGAATTTTAAATCATCAGAAGCATAGGATATTTGATGATAACCTGAGGATAATGTCTTTGAAATTACATTTGCAGTAAGAGCTCCGGAAGTATTAAATATCTCAATTGTTATAAAAGATTGATGGGGAAGAATCAGTTCGAAGTTAATAATTCCGGAAGATTGAATTGAACTGATATGAGTTATATATTTTATATCCTGATTAGCTGTAGTCTCCTCCTCGACATTGCAGATGAAGTCATTGATTACACATGCTGACCAACCTCTATATGTTGGTTCTGTCCATTGATCTACAATTTGACCATCTGAATTGAATTTGTAGATATATCCGGCATAGTCTTTTGATTCAGCAGTCCAAAAGCAAGTTCCATCGAACCATAATCCCCTGCATTCCGGAGTGGGAGGTGAAAACGAGCTGTCAGTTATTTCAGTAAGTGTGGGCCAATTTGAAATATCCCAGCATTTTATTTCATTGGTATTATTTAAAGTCCAGTAATAATTCCCATCCCAGGCACTACCCATCACATCCTCATTAAAACTTGCAGTTCCATTCTTATTTCCGTTTATATCATAGCGGTTTAAATCCCATTCGGTAACATAGAGATATGTACCATCAAAAGCGATATCATAGAAATAATATAGAGACCAATCATCAACAATAACTTCAAGATTTCCAGTAATAAGATCAACTTTATAGATTCTGGGTGCAAAACCTTCTGATACATATAGCTCATTATTGATTACTTCAGTGTCAACAAAATGGAAATATGCATATTCATAGTAATTAAAAACAGAGCCATTCATTCTTAGAATATAGATACGGGAATCAAAGCTTTGATTTGCAGTGTAAATTATAACATCTTCACTGAAAAGACCTAATGATAATAGTATCAAAAACAATTTGATCAATATCAAAAACCTCTTCATAATATTTATCTTATCACACTAGAAAACTAAGAAAAAGATTAAAAATCGAAAGATTCATTTACACAAAAGAATCTCTGGATTTTTTATTTTGCCAAAATTTAAATTCAACAAATAAATAATATCTTTTTTCTACAACTCTATTGTCCTGAGAAAGAGGAAAATTAGGAGGGTAAAGTATATTTAGCAATCAGCGGAATATTGTACTATAATGTTACATGATTGCTTTATTTGTTTATTAATCTTTTTTGAAAGAATATTATTTTAGAGAACCTTTTATAGAATATAAGTATATGGTTTAATAAAAATGTATCAAAAATATTTAATTTAATATTTTTGTATTACTGCATTAGAGCTGTATAACCTGTAAATCATTTAAAACCAGGGAAGGTTCGTTATATGCGTAATTTAATACCTTATTTCATCAAAGAAAAATTACTGAATAATGAATTATCAGGTTCATTTAAATCATCTGTTATGATCATAGATATTTCGGGATTTACAAATATGACAGATATATTGATGAAAAAAGGTAAAGAAGGAGTTGAAATATTAACTGACATAATAAATACAATACTTTCTCCTTCAATTAATTCTGTTTATCGTCAAGGAGGATTTATATCATCATTTACCGGAGATGGTTTTAATGCTTTATATGATATGAGTATTACTTCAGAGGAAGCTTCTTTTTATGCAGCATCTGAAATTATGGATGTTTTTAAAAAGCTTGGAAAGCAAAAGACTAAATTTGGCGTTTTTGATCTTTCAGCTAAAATTGGAATATCAACAGGTATATCCAAATGGAATATAATTTCAAGTAAAAAACAAAACATCTATTTTTTCAGTGGTGAAGCAATCGATCGAGCAGGTTATTTTGAAAACCACGCAAAGGCTGGAGAAGTGATTGTTGATTTTGCGTTTATGAAATCAAGTTTGTCTTTTAAAAATTGCATAAAAAAAACAGGAAGCACATATAAACTACTTTGGGAAAACATAAAAAAGGAAAATATAAAAAGCAATTTTCTAAGTTCAAATGAGAAAATTCTATTGGATTCAAAATGGGTTTCAGAAGATATTACAAATGCAAGTTTATCCGGGGAATTCAGAGATATAA
>CBDUTX010000354.1:0-2670 GCA_965370235.1 uncultured Desulfuromonadaceae bacterium
GTATAATTAATTGTGTAAATTCAAAAATAAGGTATATAATTTTTTTAAAATTAATTTATATATACAAGAATTTACAATCATAAAGACATAAATATAACTGGTAATTGATAATGTATTGGAGGTTTAATTTGAAGAAAATTTTATTGTTTACTTTATTAATATTAATAGCATCTTTTTGTTCAGGTGGAAAAATAATATTAGAAGAAAGTCTTTCTTTTGATAATACTTCATCTCCTTCACTAAGCATAACACATTGGCATTGGCATAAGAGTCCTGTAATAATTCCCGGAGGATCACTTTGGGTAGGTTTTACTGCTAGAAATGAAAGTGATGATACATTGGATCTTGAAAGATTCTGTAGAGAGAGCAGTATAATATTAATTGGTCCTGAAAATGATACATTATTTGCAGAAGGTGATAAATTAGTAGAAATAGCAGATTATATAAAAGATATTGATCCTAATAGTGTTAACACTGTTGTTTTTGAAATACAGAATCTCTTTGAATTTGATAGGATTGGTAATTATTTACTTATATGGGTAACTTCTCTGGGTTATACTGAATATAATATTCATGTTTTAGAAGAATTAGACTATCTTTTCTACAGATTTAAACATGATGTAGCTTATAATGAATGGGGACTCCATCTATATGGATTAGATGGATCTATTGTGATACATGATTGGTATCTTTCAGCAAAACTTGTTAATTATGGTGAAAAAGCTATTATTAAATTATTACCATATCTTAACGATGAAAGTGATTGTTTTATCGAGGGGAGTGAAGATGCTACTATTGGTTCATTGTATAGCTATAGAAAAATGGATTTTGCAGCAATTATGATAGCAAAAATATTAGATATTTAAATTCCGGAATTAAGAGAAATGTCACAAGAAGATAGAGATGTAGGTATAGAAATTCTTAGAAATTGGGAAAAATAACCTAAAATAACATAAATTATATTATTTGTCTTTTTCCATCTTCGATGGATATATCTGTGGTTAAAATTATTTAATTTGGCTGGACCGGGTATTTATTCTCTATATTAATCATAAACTGATAAAGTTTTTTGCGAAGCAAAAGATTTTATCATCTGTGTTATTCCGTGTTCATCTGTGGCAAATATTCTTATATTGGGCTGTGAAGGGATGACCTGAACTAAAATTCAGTTTGCCTTCTCTCACTCCGTTTGTATTGCTATGCAATATTTTTTCGGAGAGGGAGGGATTCATGTCCATTCGTGGATAAAATTCTTAATGGGTGATGCTGGGCATTGATCATTGTTAATTGATAATTGTTCATTGTCTTTTCTATGTGTTCTCCGTGGTTTAAAAAATGCAAGCCCCGACCCTTATAGTAAATGCACAACAAGACCACTTCTCAACTTAGGTTCAAACCAGGTTGATTTAGGAGGCATGACATTGCCCGTATCCGCAATTCTCATCAACTGTTCGATAGAGACAGGATGAAAAGCAAAGGCAACTTCAAATTTTCCGGAGTCAACCAGTTTTGTTAGCTCACCGATACCTCTAATACCTCCAACAAAATCAATTCTGGTATCTTCTCTTGGATTTCCAATACCCAATATTGGAGAAAGTAAATTATCCTGTAATATACTTACATCTAGACTGTTAACCGGGTCATCTTTATCCCAGGTACCTTCTCTTGCTGTAAGAAAATAAAAATCACTGTCTAAATACATTAAAAATTTATTATTGTTCTTTGGTTTTAAAGATTCAATATCATCAGAACTGCACTTTTCAATTGAAAATTTACTTTTTACTACATTTAAAAATTCTTCTTTTGACAAGTCATTTAAATCTTTAACAACCCTGTTATAATCCATTATCTTCATCTGGTTATGGGGAAATATAACAGTTAAAAAGAAATTATATTCCTCATCTCCGCTGTGGCTTGGATTCTTTTCTTTAAATATGTTCATTGCTCTTGTAGCAGCTGCACTTCTATGATGTCCGTCTGCAACATAAAGTAATGGAATTGATTTAAAAATTTCGATAATTTTTTCTATATCCTCATTTTCCTTCACAACCCAAAAACTATGTCTGATACCGTCATCAGATATGAAATCATTTTCCGGTTTATTTACCTCAATGAAATTTTCCACGAATCTATCGATTTCTTCAGAAGCATGATATGTAAGAAATACAGGACCTGTATTTGCTTTTAAAGCCATTACATGTTTTGTTCTATCGTCTTCTTTAACCCTTCGTGTAAATTCATGTTTCTTTATAAGATCCCTTTCATATTCCTCAACACTTGCTCCGGCTACCAGTCCAATTTGACTGTGACCACCCATCACCTGTTTATACAGATAAAAACAGGGAATCTGATCCATTATCATCCATTTTTTATCTATAAAAGCTTTAAAATTTTCTTTTGCTTTCTCATAAACAGAATCATCATAAAGATCAACTCCTCGTTCAAGATCAATCTCAGGTTTTACAATATGTAAAAATGAATAAGGATTATCTTTTACTCTCTCTCTTGCTTCTTCAGAGTTCAACACATCATAAGGAGGAGATGCTATCTTTTCGGTAAAATCTTTATCAGGTCTCAATCCTCTAAAAGGTTTCACTATTGACATCAGTTCCTCCTATTATCTTTTGAAAAATCCTTTTCGGGCTTTTTTTGATTTATCTGCTGAACTGA
>CBDUTX010000355.1:0-2666 GCA_965370235.1 uncultured Desulfuromonadaceae bacterium
TATTTATTAGAAATATTATATCTGACTATAAATAATCCTGCAAAAGAATTTTAAAAATAGTAATTTGATTTTTAGTTCTATATATTTTTCTATCTGCCAAGGGCAGGTTGTATGAAGGGTGGGGTTCAGTGGTTTAATTATTCTCATTGTTAATTTTACCTGCTGTAGACAGGGTTTCATTGATTGCTTATTGAAACAATCAGCTAAGGAGAAAATTTCATTTTCTCCACATTACTTAGTAACCTTTTTTGTGTTAAAAAATATTGCTAAAATCGAGTGGGATAATGAGGAATAGGGCAAATATCCGGTTTTTATTATTTTCCTTTATAAATTTTTCATTACTCCTCCAACTCCCCGATTCCAAACTGGACAGTCTTGATGAATCCTTCAATTACTACAAATCCATATATTCTCCTTATTATTGGGATGGTGGTGAGGGGTGGAGGGAGTGAGGAAAATGCAAAAAATACAAAATCCAATATAACTCTTTTTAAGAGAAGTTATTGCAAAATTATAAATTACTTTATATTTTTTACTTATTTTTTTTGTTGAAAACCAATTTTTCTCTTTGGTTCTATTTTATTATCAATTAATTGTTTTATTGCTTTAAAAATAACTTTAAAATTTTTATCATATTTCCTTTCCATATTCTCAAATTTTATTCTTAAATCATCATGTGTATTAATAATAGTTCGTAATTTTGTAAATGTTCTCATTATTAGGATATTTACCTGTATAGCTCTTTCAATATTAATAACACTGGAGAGCATTGCTACCCTTGTTCTGTAAAAGCCATTGGAGGATATCTTAAACCACCCCATTTTGAGGTGCCAAATTGGCTCCTCAAGATTTTAAATTCATTTTTATTCAAAATAAACATGAAATCATCTGGAAATTTAGGAATATTTCATCTTACAGACCTTACACACCACAATAAAACGAAAGAACACCTGCCTGTTTTGCTGGCAGGTGTTCTTTTTCAGTGTAAATCTTATTTATAACTTCGATAAAGACTAACAGTAACGTCAATCAAATTTCTAAACTCTATCGGATTAATATCATCTGATTATTTGATACATTATTTTGATTTGTGATTCGGAAAAAATATGTTCCATTGCATATATTCTGTGATGGTTCCCAGATAATGGTATGTTCTCCTGAAGGCAAGGATTGATCAATAACCAAATCAACCATTCTGCCAGACATATCAAAAACCTCCACTTTAACCATGCCATTTTCTTGAGTAGTGAATGATATAGTCGCTTTGTCACCAACTGGATTGGTGAAAGACAGATTTTCAATCTGATTTTGATTATTAACAGAAAGGGGTAAAATACTTTGTGGCCATACATTGTCATTTCTGCAGATAGCCAGTTTTTGATCAATATGATTGTATCCGGCAACCACATACCCATTGTCAATTAAAGTTCCATGGATAAAACCATAACTGTCTCCGCTGTATCCATGATGGATAGTGCGTAGAGTATCTCCCTCATAAGTCATATCCACAAAACAGATTTCTTTATTATGGGAATAATCATCAGCAAAACCAACAATTTTAAATTTTCCATGGACATAAGAGATATCATTGATAATACCATGTCCTGGAAGAATTATTTCATTTGGTGGGGCAGCTAAAAACATATAGGCTCCAGGAACTGGACTATGGATAATATATTGTCTAAATACATTTACATCATAGGGATTAATATTTGATTGACCAATAGTTGTAATTCTTGGTTGCCCACCGTAAAGACTAAGACACCCATCATGAATCCATGTTTCGGTTAAAGGAAGAAAAAATCCATAATGTGAAGTAGTCCAGCCTTCAAAAGGCCCAGAGAATCCTAACACACAAGAGTAAAGTTCGGTTGTTCCTGATATATCTGAAAATATACTACCACCAATTACAAAAAGTTCATCGGGAAATAATTTATCAGGTACATGTATCAAATATGCAGGTAACATATAATCGTCACTATTCATCATAACTTCTGAAAAAGCATGGATCCAAATGGGTGAACTACCAGTTAAGGAATGTCTGAGTAAGTAACATTCATGTCCCTGGATTTCTTGTACCACCATTACAATATTGCCGTTTTGAGCTTGAATTATCTCTAATCCTCTGCAATTAGGTAAATCATAAATTATTCTGTAGGAGATTAAATTCCCGCATTCATTAATAAAAGCAAAATAGGGATATTTAGTTGAAGATATATTCACTTCACCAGTGACAAAGAAACCTGTGTTGATGTTATCAGTTTCCTCGAAAGTACCAACAATTGCATCAAAGCAAGAAGTAGGACAATTATCTACTTGAAATTCTTTGCTAAATTCAAGTGAACCTGAAGTACTTATATTATTAACTACCCCTTTTACATTGGTTCTGCCATACTCACCAAAAACCCAATATGAATCATATTCATTAATAGTTTCTTGAAAACTGGTACCAGAGTTTGAATACTCGAAATACCAGTCGTTAGCATGAGCTGATGTAGCCAAAATACAAAATACAGATACAACACACATAATAAGCAATTTACGCATAGATACCTCCTTACAATTTTGGTTAAAAATATTACCTATATTTACTTTAATTATATTTTAAAAGCAAACAGTATTTTTCTAAAAAATATTCACTTAAATTTTTTGAATAAACTGAAGCA
>CBDUTX010000356.1:0-2661 GCA_965370235.1 uncultured Desulfuromonadaceae bacterium
AATAAATATTACTGTTGCGTTTATTGTCCCATTATTATCAGCAGATCCAATTTTTTCAGCGATGAAGTGAGGAATTAAATTTCTAATTTTTACTCCTTTGAATATATTTAACACAAATTACACGAATCCCTACCCAAAATAATATTTGACAGGATTCACAGGATCAACAGGAATCCCCATCACAACCCATCAGATAAACACGAATGATAAAATCATTTTATTTCATAAAATAATTTTATCGGTTTAATGGATAAACTCTGTTATCACTTGGACTTGTAACTTGCCACTTCCAACTTGTTACTTATTCCTTTTACCTTGTAACTTGTTACTGTTTTTACATTTCCTAATATAAAAAAATTCTGCCACATATAAACACAGAAGAACACTGAAAATATAATAGATGATAAAATCTTTTTACTGCGTAAAAATCTTTCATCAACTTTAACCATAGAAAAACACTTGCTTGCGGCAAGCAGGCAGAAAAGAAAAAGAAATAATAAAATCATCTGCTTCTCAAATAATTTTATCGGTTTATATGATTAACACGGAAAAAAATAATACAAAGATTAAGATAATATTAATCTTGTAACCTTTTAACTTGTTACTTATTCCTTTTACCTTGAAACTTGTTACTGTTCTTTACATTTTCAAAATTTTATATTATTTCATAGTACAATAGTAATATAAGTGATAATATCTGATAAATGATTGAATATTGTATTGAAATGGATTGAATAATGGATATTGATTTATGCAAATTATTATCTGAAAATGAATTTTTCAGAGATGTTGATATAGAAATAATTGAAAAAATTGACAAAAGTTTTTTTCAGATAAAAAATTACAAAAAAGATGAACAGATTTTAAAGCAGAATGATGAAGCTAATGAAATTTATCTGATAATTTCCGGTAAAATTAAAGTGGTTATGCTGCTGCCTGATGGAACAGAAATATTCATAACCTATAGGGAAAAGAATGATTATTTTGGGGAAATGGCTTTACTTGAAGACAAGAGGAGGTCTGCCAGTATATATGCTGTTTCTCCGGTTAAATTGATGGTGATAACTAAGGACAATTTTTTACTTTTATTGGACAGTATCAACCAGATAAATATGAATTTAACAAAGAGTATTTCTGCAAAGTGGAGAAAATCAGAACAAATTTTCAGTCTTCTTCTTGAAAAATTCAAGATAATAAATACTCAGAACAAGAAATTGGAAAAATTAAACAGGGAAAAAGAAGATCTTATAGATGAGAAAGAAATCTTAAATGCGGAACTGAAAAAGAAAAACCATCAGTTATATAATATGGCAATTACTGATAAATTGACTAATATCTATAATAGAGCTTATATAATGGATATTCTTTTCAAGGAATTCACGAGAAGTGAAAGGCATAAACTTGAACTTTCATGTATTATAATTGATATTGATCACTTTAAGGGTTTTAATGACACTTATGGACATCTCATAGGGGATTTTACTTTAAAAAAAACTGCTGAATTAATAAAGAATAATTTAAGAAATGAAGATGTACTTGGGAGATATGGTGGGGAAGAATTTCTAATTGTCCTTCCGAGCACAAATATCGATGGTGCAGAAATAATAGCTGAAAAAGTCAGAAGTATAGTTGATAACACTGAATATCATATTAATGATTTAACATTTAATGTAACAATAAGTCTCGGCGTTTCCAATAATATGATTGACAATCCTCAAACAGAAGATATTTTGTTGAAAAATGCTGATGTTGCTCTTTATAAAGCAAAAAACTCAGGTAGAAACAGAATAGTTTTATATTCAAAATCCTGAAAATAATTAATTAGCAATGTTAATTCCAACCTCACTAAACAAAAGATTTTTTACCAAAGAAAAACACTTGTATGCGCCAGGCAAGCAGACAGATTATTTTAAAACCAGTTATATATTTTTTCTATAGTAAAAACACTAATGTTTGATTTGTAAAATGTTCCTTAAATATTATTATTTTCTACTATTTACTTATCATCATTTTATTTGCAAAACATAAATAATCATATATAATCTATTTCATGGTTAAATTTAATGAAACTGAAATTAATAACATTGTTTTAAATGCTTTAAAAGAGGATATTGGACATGGAGATGTAACAACTGAAGCAATTGTTGATGAGAATTTGTCTGGTATTGGAACAATAACCAGCTGCACAGATGGAATTGTCTCAGGTATTGATTTTGCTGCAAAAAGCTTCAAACTACTTGATGAATCAGTACAGATTGAAAAATTTATTGAAGATGGAGAGAAAATCAAATCTGGACAGAAATTAATGAAAGTCAAGGGTAAAATGAGAACAATTTTATCCGGGGAAAGAGTTGCTCTGAATTTTCTTCAGAGAATGTCAGGTATAGCAACACTGACAAATAAATTTGTAGTTCAAACAGAAGGTAGAGTTAAAATTCTCGATACAAGAAAAACCACACCTAACCTGAGAAAACTTGAAAAATACTCCGTCTATAAAGGAGGTGGTGTTAATCATAGATTTGGTCTTTATGATATGTTTCTTATAAAAGATAATCATATTGCAGCTTCAGGTGGGGATTTATTTTTGGTTGTTGAAAAAGTAAAAGAAAGACATTCTGATTTGAAAATTGGAGTAGAAGTTGATTCTCTTAATATGATTCA
>CBDUTX010000357.1:0-2647 GCA_965370235.1 uncultured Desulfuromonadaceae bacterium
ATTCCTTTAACGGACGGACCCAAGATGAAAGAAAAAAAATTGAAAACTTTAAAAATTCTGAAATGCTTTCTGTTATATGTATCCCTCTTGGAAAGAGATATGAAAGCAGTGCTAAAAAAGAAAGAAGAAAATATCCATACCCTTTCAGTTGTAATTTGATAGGATTTATTTACCTGGACAGAAGTGAAACATCAAGTACGGATAAATTTACAGTAAATAATATGAAGAAACTGCATATACTCATGGATATTGCATCAACAATTCTTTTGAATGAAAGTCAAAATGAAAGACTTATCACAGATAAGCTAACTCACTTATATCTCAGACCGTATTTTGAGAAATTTTTAGAAAATGAGTTGCTATTAAATAAAAAAATAAAATCACATATCAGTGTTCTTATGATTGATATCGACAACTTTAAATCAATAAATGATACATTCGGTCATCAGATTGGTAATGAGATACTGACAATGATTAGTAATATTTTTATTAATAACTTGAGAAACACTGATGTATGCGGTAGATATGGAGGAGATGAATTCATTATAATATTACCGAATACTGACATAGTTCAGGCTGAAATTGTTGCTATGAAACTTATGAATAAAGTCAAAACTATAGAATTCATAAATAAAAATGTTACAATCTGCATAGGAATAAGCTCATATCCAAAACTTTTTGAGAAACAGGATCTAAAAATCTCAGCAAAAGAACTGATTAAATCTTCAGACATAGCTCTTTTCTTTGCAAAAAAAAGAGGATATGACAAATATGAGTTGTGTTCAGAAAATATGTTCAAAACTAAGAAAAAACACACTACTATATCAGATATTCTAACTGGGAATCCTATCAAAGATTACAGAAATATTCAGATGTTATTAGAAGCAATAAAAGTGGCAAATTCGACTTTAGATATTGATATATTGTTAAACGGATTACTTGATGTAATATTGGAGTTAACAGATGCAGAAAGAGGAATAATAATGCTCTACGATAAAAGCAATAATGTTCTGAAAATTGAATCTGCTCGTGACAAACATGGAAATAATATTGTTGGGGAATACAAATACAGTATAAGTATTACTCATAAGGTTTTTGAAACCCTGGAACCGGTATTCTTGAATGAAGTAAATGAAAACATCGCAACTGTAAGCATGCTTGAACTTGATTTAAGATCAGTCATGTGCATACCAATTCAGACAATGGGTAATGGAATCGGAGTAATCTATGTTGACAGTAAAATCATTTTAAAAGAATTTTCCGAGGTTGAGCTTTTGTTTTTTAATGCAATTGGAGTTCAGGTTGCCGGAGCAATTGAAAATGTTAGATTACATGAAACTGAACTGGAAAAAGAAATGCTTCTGAAAGAGGTTGAATTTGGAAAAGAGATAAAAAGGAAAAAAAATAAATTAGAGAAAATTAATACTATAGTAAAAGCTATTAACAGAGAAGTTAAATTTGAAGATATTTTACAGAAGATATTAAATGAAATCCTTATCATAAAAGGCGCTGAAAATGCTTCAGTATTGATTCGTAACAATGAAAGAGAAGTTTTTACATATAGAACCAGCATTGGCTTAGACATAAGTGAGACTAACTTACATGAATTTAGAAAAGAGGATTTTGAAAAATTATACTTCAGTTGTTCAGAATATTTTTCTGATGGTATATATTTAATAACCGATTTTGATCCAAAATCAGAATTTTATATTTATCCATATTCTAAATTTCCGAAATCTCTTCTCATTATGAAAATTATTATTAGTAAAAAAGTTGAAGGGTATTTAATACTGGATAATTTAATTAAAAAAGATGCATTTAAAATTGAAGATATTGAACTTTTGAGAAATTTAAAGGAGCATATTATATCAGCATTTTTAAAGGGAAAAATGTTAGGTGAATTAAGAAAATTAAATAATGAAAAGGATGAATTTATGGGAATTACAGCTCATGATCTGAGAAATCCTTTACAGGTGATAAAAACCTGTGCTGAATTAATACATAGTGGCTTTGTTAAGAATGAAAATAACATAGAACATTTAATAGGTTGTACGGAAAATATATTGAAAGCTTCAGATTTCATGCTGCATTTGATAAAACAGCTTCTGGAGATAAATGCTCTGGATGTTGGAAAGATACAGATGAATAAAAATGCTGAAGATGTTGTCAGATTGCTAAAAGACAAAGAAGTAACATATATCCGAAAAGCATTAAAAAAAGATTTGAACTTTATTATTGAATATCCAGCAAATCTTCCACTTCTCTTTATAGATCGAACATGGTTCATACTTGTAATTAATAATCTCCTGGATAATGCTTTTAAATACACTTATCCGGGAGGAAAAATTACAGTTTATTTTCTTATTGAGAAGACTGAAGTGATCATTAATGTCAAGGATACAGGTCAGGGCTTGGACAAGGAAGATCTCAAGGAAATATTCAAAAAGTTTAAGACTCTCAGCTCAAGACCAACTGCCGGAGAAACCAGTACCGGTCTGGGACTTGCTATAGTGAAAAAGATAATTGATATTCATGGTGGCAATATCTGGGTGAAAAGTAAAAAAGGAGAAGGATCAATATTTAGTTTTTCACTTCCTATTTATTTTAAGTAAATAATTTTTTTAGAATTCAATCAAGGCGTTTCTTC
>CBDUTX010000358.1:0-2644 GCA_965370235.1 uncultured Desulfuromonadaceae bacterium
AATCTTCCACAGTATCTCTCCTTTCAATTTCTATTTAAATGAAAAAGTGAATTTTCTTCCGGAATTATTGCATCAAACCCCTGATTATCCAATTTACCTTTAAGAACTTCACTTTGTTTTTCCTCTCCATGAACAATAAATATTTTTTTAGGATTTACCTGAAGAGCGTAGTCAACAAGTTCATTGGAATCTGCATGTGCACTCCATTCATTGTTTGTCAGAATTTCAGCATTTACTTTATAATCTACTCCAAATATCCTCACTTCTTTATTACCTTCAGCAATTCTTCTCCCAAGTGTATTTTTAGCCTGGAAACTGACTATCATGATTATATTGTTTTTATTCTCAATAGAATTTTTCAAATGATGAACAATTCTTCCTCCTTCACACATCCCGCTTGCTGATATAATAACAAAAGTTCCTCTTTTTGAATTTAAAGCTTTCGACTCATTCACAGATTTTGTATAGACAAGAGTCCCAAAACCGAGCGGATCACCTTCTTTAGCCATCAATTCCTGAGTTTCCCTGTCAAGTTCATAAAAATGTTCCCTGAATATTTCGGTTACATTTGTTGATAGAGGACTGTCAACATAAAACTCCATTCCTCGTGGGATTTCACCTTCTGATCTTAATTGATTCATTGAAAAAACAATCTCCTGAGTTCTTCCCAAAGAAAAAGCAGGAATAATCAGTTTTCCTTTGTTTTCAAACGCTTTATTTACAGCATATTTTAATCTCTTTTTTCCTTCATCAAAGCTACGATGAACTCGTCCTCCATAAGTACTCTCCATTATTAAATAATCAAATTTTTCTCCGGAGAGATCTTCAGGATCTCTTAAAAGAGGAGCATTTTTTCTTCCAAGATCTCCGGAAAATAGCAGTCTCACTCCATTTTCCTCTACTCCAATCATCGCAGAACCCAGTATATGCCCGGCTCTGTAAAAATTTCCTCTCAGGTTTCCTGCAATTTTGAATTCAGTTCCAAAATTAACAATCTCCAGTAAAGATAAAGCTTCCTCAACATCTTCCTGTGAATAAAGAACCTCCTTTAAAGGTTCTCCTGGTTTTCTCTTTTTATTTACATATTCAATATCTCTTGCCTGTATATAAGCACTGTCCGATAGTATGTATTTAAGAATTCCTGCTGTTGCAGATGTAACAAATACAGGTCCTTTAAAACCTTTTTTAACAATATATGGAAGACGCCCGCAGTGATCTACATGTGCGTGAGAAACACAAATTGCATTAAGCTCTGTTGGTTTAACGCTTAATTGTCTGTTCTTCTCTTCAGCCTCTTTTCTTCTTCCTTGAAACATTCCGCAATCGAGAATAATTTTTTTATTATCTTCAGAAATAATCAGATGCATTGAACCTGTAACTTCTCTGACAGCACCAAGGGATTTCAGTTTCAATTTTTCTCCTTTCTTAAAAAATAGAAATTCTTACAATAATTCCAAATGAAATATTAATAAATACTTAACATAATTTGTCAATAAAATTAAGTTATAAGTTGGATAAATTATTCCACCTGTTATTGATTCCCTTTAAAATAACCTTTCAAAAAGGCACTTCAAGATGTATATTGAAAACATTTATAGTTACCTGCATTTTTCATTATGAAGGATATTAAAACCACCTCAACTAAAAACCTTGTTAAAAGGGCAGGCGGATTCTCCATCGGAGTTCTGATAAGCCGTATAATGGGTCTTTTCAGAGAAATGATGTATGCTTCTCTATTTGGGGCAACTTCTGGAATGGATGCTTTCAGAACAGCTTACATCATCCCGGGACTTGTTCTCGAGTTCATCTCAGAAGGTGCAACAAATGCTGCTTTTATTCCGGTTCTCTCTGATATTCATAAAAACAAAGGAAAAAAAACTGCTATTTTATTTTCAATAAATATGCTTAATATTCTTCTCATTCTTTCATTCATCATGACCATCCTTGGAATTTTATTTGCTCCTGGAATAGTTAAAATAATTGCAGGAGGTTATAGTCCTGACAAGCAACTCCTGACTGTAAAACTTGTAAGGATAATTTTCCCAATACTCGTCATAACCTCATCTATATCTCTTGTAATGGGTTTTTTAAATTACTACAGATATTATCCGGTAACAGGAATAGCACCTGCACTTTGGAATGCAGGTGCTATTGGAATAACAATTTTAGCTTATGGTTTTTACAAATCCAGAGGTTTAGATACATCATATGCTCTTGGCTTGGGAATAATCCTCGGAGCTTTGATTGAATTTCTCTTCATGATACCTTTTCTCTACAAGGAGGGTTTCAGGTTCAGGTTTTATATAAATCTGAGATCTCCTGCAATAAAAAAAGCTCTAATTCTCTTTCTGCCTGTTACAATAGGTTTTATTGCTACAAGAATAAATGTGGCAATTAATCAGTCTGTAGCAACTCATCTTGGTGAAGGATCAGTTTCTCATTACTCCTATGCATTCCGTTTGATGTACTTTCCTCTTGGGATCATTGGAGTTTCACTTGCAACAGTAACTCTACCTGAAGCAGCAAGATACGCATCCTCATTCAGAGTTGATCTGGTCAAGTATATATTAGTCCGATCATTGAGACTGGCAATGTTCTTTGTTTTTCCAATTTGTACACTGATGTGGATATTGAGGTTTCATAT
>CBDUTX010000359.1:0-2604 GCA_965370235.1 uncultured Desulfuromonadaceae bacterium
TTACACAATAAATCACTCCTGCTTTTTCTAAAAGTTCAACTGCATTTCTTAACTCTCTTGATTGGATACTTCTGTCAACTTCTGAATATTTAAATTTTTTTCCAACCATCTTTGCAGAAGCAAAAAATACTTTTTGAAGGTATTTATGTTTAACTATGTTTGCATATTTACCAAAATCATCCTGATAAGTCTGAATTATTAAGGATTGGATTTTTCGACAAGTGTTTAAATTTCCAGAATTGATATATTCATTTAAAACTGCCGGCATTCCTCCTATTATTGAATATTTTTTTATTAAAAGTAATAATTCATTATGGATTGATTGATTAATTTCCTGATAAATTGCAATATTTTCAATAAAATCTCTCAATCTTTTTTTTCCAATTGCCTGAAGAAACTCTAAAAAAGAGAGTGGCTTCATATAAATATATTGAATTCTTCCAACAGGAACTTTAAAATCTTTTTGAGTAATTGTGAAATCAAGTAAAGATCCTGCTCCAATTATGTGAAGATTTGGTCTGTTTTCATAAAAGTATCTTAAAGATTTAACAGCATCGGGACATTCTTGAATTTCATCAAAAAATATTAAGGTTTTATTATCTTCAATATCTTCATTTTTTAATAAAGAAATACATTCTAAAATATTTTTTGGATCTAAAGATTTAAAACAATTTTTATATTCAGGATTTAATTCAAAATTAATTGTTACAGTATTTTTAAATTTTTTTTCTCCAAAATCAGTTATTGTATATGTTTTACCAATTTGCCTTGCACCTCTAACAAGTAACGGACGTCTATTTTTATTATATTTCCATTCTTTTAAATCATTTTCAATATCTCTTCTCATAAACACTCCATAAATATATCATTATACAGATAATACAGGGTTATTTTAATCATTTTATGCAGAAAATACAAGGTTAAATTTACATTCTAATTAAGAGATTTTATTTCTATTAAACAATAGTTGCAAGATAGAAATGACTATTCAAATTGAAGCTAAAATGCAATTCCATGAATAAAAATGACTATAATTATTAGGCAATTAAATTTCATCATTTTATTATACATATTCCCAATTTTCACTGAAAGTTATCTCACTTCAGTGAGATTTTCTCTATGAACTATTCAAAGCAATACCCTTATACTAATATCTCCCTCCGGGCTTCTTGAACAATGAATTGAGATCGACCTTCAAGGGTCGACACAATCCATAAGGTTTGTGTATTCTTTACAACAAACATATAGATCTACTGATCATTATATTTTCTGATTTTTCTCTGCATACGAAACCAGAATGTTCCAAAAATTATTGAAAGGACTCCTAAAACAATTGCCACTGGTATGTTATCTGCCCAGAACCAATGGATACCAAGACTATCAAATGAAAAAGATATTGATAAAAGTACACACATTATTGTAGTACTCATAAACAAGTTTCTTTGTTTAATTATTTCCTTCATCAGTCTACCTCCTATTGTTTTTTTCTTTAAATTATGTCACATAACGCTTAAATCAGCAGACTGCAAGAATATGAATGAAGGTTCGAATTGCAGTTCTGCTGAATTTTGTTGTTATGTGCTTCATTTATTGCCCATTGGTTTATATGCATTGTTGGGGTGTCGTTTTTTATTCTTCTATCTTCTTATCTGATAACTGTAACACATTTGACGTTTCTAATTCTTTACCTGCAATTCCTTTTATTGAGCCGAACAAAGTGGATATGTTTTCTTGAACAACCCAAATTTGTTTCTCTCTTGATGCCCAAATTTTATACATTGCTTTCTTTTCTGAATTAAGTTGATCAATCATTCCATCGTAATTTTCAACTATTCTCTTAATATTTTGGACAAATTCGTTACTTGTTAGATAATTATAAAGCAATTCCATTTTGTCTCCTTTATTTTGTTCGGAAGCTTTTACAGAATGTGTTTTAATAATCATTTCTCTTAAAACAAATGAAAGACTTTTAACTTCATGAAATCCACAAATCCAAACTCCATTTTTTTCTCCAAATCTTTCCATATCGCCTGGTAGAGTTTGTGTGACTAAAACCGCAATGTCAGCTTTACAAGTTATTTGGTCTTGTTTTAATTTATCAATCCAATCATTAGCAAAATTCTTTGTTCGTTTGCTTTCATATACAATGGAACCGCATTTTTGTTGCATTGAATTTATAACTATCTGTATACTATCAGCACCACGAACTCCTTTTGGGACTTCTTGAATATTGTCAAATGGATATGATTTGGCAAGTAAATCTTCGAGTGCTAATTCTTGAACTTCTCCTTGCAATTGCATTGAACCTTGTTCAGCCTTTCGCTTCATTTCTTCTGCAAGTTTTTTATTATCATCAATTTGTTTAAGAAGTTTGATTTTTTCCAATTCAAAACTTTCACGCTCTTTAGCTCTTGCTTTTTCTTCTATCACTTTCTGTCTTTCTAAAAGCTGTTTTTCCATTTGAAGATTTAAATCTTCTTGTTTTTCTTTAAGTTCAGCTTCTTGACGCATTAAACTAACTTCTTTCTGTTTAAGCGTTTTATTTTCTTCTTTACGTTTTATATTTTCTTCTTCCAGCAGCTTTATTTTATCTTCATAACTTTC
>CBDUTX010000360.1:0-2596 GCA_965370235.1 uncultured Desulfuromonadaceae bacterium
ATTTCATGAATTGCTTTCGTTTTACTGTAAAATAAAGGCATACATTTTTCCAAAACAAGACCTTCAATATTAAGAAAATTTGTTGGTTGATATAACTTTCCAATCGTTTTGTCATAGAGAAATTCTATTGAAGACTTACAATAATAATTTAAAATATTTCGAGTTTTTTCTTTTAAAGATTTTTCATCAAGGTCTAAAGGATTTTTGATTTGGATTGTGGATTTGTTCTCTTTATCATATTTATCAAACCATATATGTGAAAAATAACCTATTAAAAAAGCCCACTGATTTTCATCATTAATATCCTTAATTTTTATTTTATCAATAAGAGGTTGTAGGTTAAAACAACAATTTGACAAATAATGACTTGAAATAAAAGAATCTTTATCGGAGAAGTTAATGCAGTCAGGTGCAATATTACCTAAAATATAAGGAAAGAACTGAAGATTAAAATTATGGTCTGATGATAGAATAAATGTGAAATGTAAATGTAAATTTACTGAAGGCATGAGTAATATACTATCCTTTTTTTAGGTTAATTATGTTTTAAATCATTTGTGTTTTATTATATGTAATCTTTATCGCATAAGTAATAATTTGTTTGTCTGTATATTCGACTGACTGACAAGATGATAAAAATAAACACCGGAGGGGAGGTCAAATCCGGAATCATTTCTTCCATCCCATCTTTCTTCGAAATAACCTATCTCTACTATTCCATCGACAAGAGTTCTGACAATTCTTCCGCTTTGATCATAAATTTTTAAACTGACAGGAGATGTCTTGTTCACATAGAATCTTATCGTAGTGCTGGTAGAAAAAGGATTAGGTTGACTGCTGAGAATTGTAGCTTGTCCCGGAATGGTAATTGATATTTCATTTTCATCAATTCCTGTGGTAATTTTAGTAGTAAATTTAACCCAGCGTTCAGTTCCTGCAGGTAATGAGCTCTGTCCCTGGTGCCAGATATAAATTAAAATAAAATTATCTGCAATTACAAAAGTATCTGTATTTGTATCAATAATTTCAACTGAATCCGGATTTATTCTAAAAGGCAATAGACAAATTGGAGAACGATAACCCCATTTGCTTGTATATCCCGGATTGCCATCTTTGTTCATCGTTATTTTAAAAGTAATAGTATCAAATTCAGCACTGCTATCTACAATTAATTCTTTTGTGTAAAGTAATGTATCATATACATATGCTGAACCTTCGGGTATTCTGGCATCAATTGCCGGATCTCCATATAAAGCTGAACCACTTATGTCAGGAGGATTTCCAATTCCTGGTGTATTGTTATAAAAATCAAAATAAAAACTACAATTTGCTAACATAAAAGCAATAGGCCAGGAATAATGATCCTGCAGGCAAAAATATGCTTTTGTTGCGCCATGGTGATAACTGTAGGATCCTTCATTTATTACATAACCGGTATATAGATAAGCTCCGCCGCTATGGATCCAGGCAGGAGCCATACAACCTTCATTTTCGATTTTTCCAATTTGACAATTACCTAAACCAAAATATATTTTCGGGTGGTAAGTTAATATATCATGACTTATAGCTGCATGATCTTGACCATAAAGGTGTCCAAAACCATTTGAACGGAAAAAGCCTTCATATTCTGGATTTGGATAATGCAATTGCCAGGAAGTTGAGCTTCCATGACCGGAAGTTACAAAAATATCCACACTGTCACCAAAAATAAGACTATCTCCGTTTATCATATCTACTAACCATTCTGTCCTGTCCTGGGGACCATCATCGAAAGTAACTGTTTTTACAGAATCCGGATATTTTACATAATATCTGTTATAAGTTCCTTCACTTGTGCTAATTCCCTGAGGAAAATAATTGACATTACAAGAAGTTGTTCCTCCAAGCATTGTCTTAATAATAATTTGTGAAGGACCGGTTACAATTCTTAGTGCATCTGATGCATCACAGCCTGTAATAATTCCACTAACAGCATCGGGATAAGGATCAGAATCTAATGTGCATATAAAAGGCCAGAAAATATTTTGAACAAAACTTGCATTTGCTTCGGATATTGTATTTACAAATGCAATATAATCCGGTTTGTAATTACTTACATTTGTTTGTATTTCCCAAACATTGCTTGTATAAACAAAAATCTGAGCTGAATGTCTGGAAGTAAGACTGTCAACTACTTCAGACCAGCCTGAATCATTTAAAGTAGAAGAGCTGATTATCACAGCATATCTGTAATTTCGACCTGTAAGATAATTTCCATTTAATACATCAGAGAACAACAGGATAGGGAATACTATAAATAAAAAAATAATACACAAAAGAAACAATTTTTTCATTTCAAACCTCCTGAAATTTAAATAAATTGATTTATATGACTTAAATACATTTTATTGAAGTTATTGTATAAATGAATAATTCTAATTATTTTTTATTATAAGTTGTAATAATATTATCCATGATGCTTATTAATGGTAATAGATAACATTAAAATGTTAATATTATCTTACTTATTAAAACATAGTCAAGATATAGTATATTTGAGAAAATGTTTTCTAAAATTTAATATTTGAATTTAAATTTATTTTAAGTTACAATAAAT
>CBDUTX010000361.1:0-2590 GCA_965370235.1 uncultured Desulfuromonadaceae bacterium
TGGTTAAAGAAAATGACTTCGCTTCTTCTGTCTCATTTCATTCGCAGGAAGCTATGTCTGGTTAAAGAAAATGACTTCGCTTCTTCTGTCTCATAATTATATTAAAAAAATGATTGAAGATGAACTAATGCAGATTTGCAAAATTTAAAAATATGAAAATAAATGAATTAGAAGAACGATTGATAGATTTTTCAGTTTTAATAACCAAATTATCGAATGAGGTGAATATATTGAAAATACCGTAGGGACAGCCCTTGCGGCTGTCCGAGATAAAAACAATATAAAATTATCAAAATAGGGACAAATAATTAATGATCAATGGAATGAAATAACAAACTTATACGAAAATATTGAATTGGATCAATACTATATCATGCCTAATCATTTACATGAGATATTGATTATTTATAAACGGACAGGGGCAAGCCCTGTACCTACAACATCAAATATCATCGGATAATTCAAATCAAAAACTTCTGTTGAATATCTAAAACAATGAGAAATTAACAATGCCCAGTACCACCCAGAAGAATATTTGATTCATCAGATGTAAAACAATACACAAATTAATATAAAATAATAAGAATCATCCAGAAGAGTCTTTTCACAACATAGCTTTAGTGAAATTGGATGAAAGGTGAACACAGAAAAAAACACCCTCTTTATACAAAAAAGAGGGTGTAGAACTTATGGATATAAATCAGAATAAGAAGAACTTTTCAGAACTTCTATTTGTTTCCGATTCAAAGTTTACAATATAAGAACCATTTAAATCACTAAGATCAAAATTCAGTGAATGTTCACCAGCAGAAAACATCTGATTACAGACATTGAGAACATTTCTTCCCGAGACATCAAAAATATTGATTTTGACAAATTGATCTTTGTCAAGTGTGAACATGATATCCATCTGATGACCATTATTTGATATACTCATAACAGCAGGAGTTCCCATGTTTATCTCCTCAACTCCAGTTGTATAATTATACCGGTCATACCAGAGATTGTCAGAACCCCATTCACGGTAAATTAATTGCCTTCCTGTAGTTTGTCTCACAAATCCATCAGGTGTTATCTCTCCAGTTGGAAGATGGTCACTGACATAAGCTACTGTCCCCCATGCAGTTGTTGTAGTGAAGGCAGTAGCTAATGAATCAAAACCTGCAATTCTTGTTGCAATACTGATAAAGTGATCACAATTCCAACCACAGCGGACATTAGGTCTTACAGCCCAAATATCACCTATCGGTGACCAGAAATCATCTATTGTCCAGTTAACTCCTCCATCGTTACTGAAGGAATTCTTTATCCTTCTTGAACCTCCGCTTCCTGTTTGATAGAGAACATGAACCACATTTGATCCGTATGTTTCACTTATTTCAGAAGCGACACAGGGAAATGCTCTGTCTTCAGAAGCAGTGGGTGAAACATTCAAATAATCACCATAAGCTGAGAACTGTCTTATGTTCATTCTCACTCTGTTATTGCTTTCAGTGTAGATATTAACAATATAGACATAATCATCCGGACCTACACAGACATCACATCCTCCGCCCCCGTTTGTAGTCGAATGTGCTTGAGTTTCCCATGTAGTACCGCCATCGGTTGAAGATACACTCGACCAGCCTGTTGTTGTGGTTATTCTATTATATGTTACCCAGATAGATGGTGTAACAGCATCTGTCAAATCCATTGCAATATTCGTAGGTGATACAAAAAATGTACTGGTGTCAGGATCGAAATATATCATGTTAAATGATGTGTTAACCTGATCATATATGCAAAACCACATCTGTCTTTCATTAGCAACAAAATGACTGTCAGTAAAGGCAAAGTAAATATTAGGATCACTTCCGGCATGTCCGACTCTCATGTCGAAATCAATAAATTCCAGCGGAGCGGAATTTGTGAGAAACCAGATCTGATTCCATGTATATCCATTGTCTGTTGATTTAAAGAATTTCAAAGTGTCATTCTGAGTATTAGCAGATAAACCACCGACATATATATTTCCATCAATATCATAATCAATGGCAATTTTACTTCTGGAAGCAAGATTCCATTGACTGGAAACGAGGAGGTCATCAGCCCAGCAAGGAGCATAACGGGATGGGGAATTACTGTTATCAATATCCCTGATCTCCTCATAATAATGATTACCACCGGAGTTGTTTGGAATATAATCCAGGGGATCTCTTTCAGTGTTGTATTCATTGATCTTTGCATGCGTTACAGTTACAGTTGAATTACTTACCCAACCGTGGTCATTAGCCAACAAAGTGATTGAGATCAAAATACATAGCACAAAAAATACTTTTTTCATTACTCCTCCTTTGATTTAAATTTAAATTCATTTGAAAAAAACATCACTGTTATTTTAACCTCCTTCAGTGCATTTTGATATTAGTTTAATACCACAGACAATTTTTATCACTACTATCACCAAGCTTTAATTCCTTTATTCATATTTCACATATAAATATAATATATACCTCTTAAAAAATTCTTAAAAAAAATAGAAAATAATCAAAAATAATAATTTTTTCATTTATTGTGTATCTATAGGACATAAAGACATTTACGTCTATTG
>CBDUTX010000362.1:0-2564 GCA_965370235.1 uncultured Desulfuromonadaceae bacterium
GGTTTAGCTACTTTATTTATAAGAAAACATATACTAACTGCTATATCAAAATTTCTATATATCATTTCCCAAAAATTTGCTACAAGAGTATTTTTTCAAAATTCAGATGATCTAGAATTATTCACTAAGGATTTGAAATTAGTAAATCGCAAAAAAGCAGATTTATTACCTGGTTCAGGTGTTAATCTTGAGAAATTTAAACCTGATATGAGAAATGAAAATAATAATAAATTTATATTTTTATTAATTGGAAGAATGTTATGGGATAAGGGTATAAAGGAGTATATAGAAGCAGCCCAAATTATTATAAACAGAGGTTATTCTGCTGAGTTTAACTTACTTGGTCCATTGGATTATGAAAATGTTTCTGGAATTAATATTGAAATTATAAATGAATGGGAAAGACAAGAAACAGTTAAGTATTTAGGAGCAACAGAAGATGTCAGGAAACATATCAATCATTCAACATGTGTAGTTTTACCATCTTATAGGGAAGGAACACCAAGAACATTACTTGAAGCTGCTGCTATGGCAAAGCCGATAATAACTACAGATACTATTGGATGTAAAGATGTGGTTGAAGATAAAATAACAGGATTTTTATGTAAATTAAAAGATCCAAAAGATTTAGCAGATAAAATGGAAATAATGATAAATATGAAAAAAGAAGATAGAATTAATATGGGTATAAAGGGTAGAGAAAAGATGGTTAAAGAATTTGACGAAAAAATTGTTATAGATAAATATTTAAAAACAATAGATGATATTATTAAAAAACAATTATTAAATAGAAGGTGAATTTATTCAAAATATAGTATTTTTATTATTTATTCTTACAGCTACATCTCCAGATAAAATAATTACAATTAATTTTAATTATTTAGTTGAAGCAGAAAAACAATTACCCGATATTTATGATGATTCTAAACAGGAAAGTTACGAGGGTCTTGAGGGATTAGTTAAAGTAAAATTTAATGGTTTTTATTTTAGTATTAAGCCGGAATATTACAATGGTGATATTGAATTACAATTAGATGAAATAAAATTAATAAAGAATAATATCTACTTCGGTTTAATAAATCCTGAATTTGGCGGTTATCAAATTGCATTTCCAACTGCAAAGTATGATTATTTTCCATATCAAGCAAGAATAAGACCAGGTAATTTCTTTGGTTTAGGATTTAAAACAGGGAATTTTGATATTTTTTTTGGTGGAAGAGGTCAGAAAAAATATATCATATCTTCCAATTATAATTTCAATCTTCATTTTTTAAATATATCACCATATATATATGTTATGGGGAGAGATGATTATACAAACTCCTATGAAACATATATACCTGGAATCATATTCAATTTTGGTAGATTAAATTCTGGTTTTATGTATCAATTATGTCATTATGAAAAAGAGATAAAATCATATGTTTTTTGGAATTCTTTGGATTTTATATTTTCAAAATTTCATTTTAATTATGATATATATTACAAAAATACTGAACCTTATTATGAAGTAATAAAATATGAGGATGATCTATTACTTACAACTGCTAAAGTTTCATACAGTTTGATTGGAAATTTCAAAATTATTTTTGGTGGATTTTATATCAATAGGACAACATCAATTAATACAGAGAATTCAACAGTTTTTATTGGTCTTTCATATTTTTTTGATAATGATATTATTTCTTTTTCAGGAGGATATGAACAACCGGAAGCAATGATTTTGAGATGGCAAGGTTATATAGAGCAGGACTATATTTTTTAATATTATTATTATTTTCATGTACAACTAATAATCAAGAATATTCGAAATTAAAAGTTATATACATGATTGATGATAATAATATTTCTGATTATATTTATGCTTTCCAAATTTTTAAGACCTTGGAAGATAAGTATAATTGTAAACTATCTGCTACAACTTATGTTTGGGTTCATACAGTCAATCTTGATTCACTGCATTGTAATATAGATCAATTAATTGAGTTAAGACATAATGGATGGGAAATTGCATCTCATACTATGACTCATCCCATTATGACTTTATTATCAGAAGATGAAATCGAGTATGAACTCAGAGAATCAAGGGATTCCTTAAGAAGAATGGGATTTAATCCTACCAGTTTTGCATTTCCCTGTGGTGTTTGTGATGAGAGATTGAGAACAATAGCAAAGAAATATTATCATTCAGTACGAGATACAGATGACAGAAAATGGAATAAACCTTTGGATTTTATGCATTTAGGTTCTCTTGTTGTTCCCAAAAATAACAGTATTGATTTTGTAAGAAGAAGGATTAATTTAGCTCTTATTAGAAATGAAGCTTATGTTATCTTATTGTTTCACAGACTTGGGTATGGTGAAAAAGATGTATCTCCTGAGGCTTTTAAAAATATTACTGAAATGTTGATTTTTGAATATAATTTATTTCCATCATCTCTTGAAAATGTTTTAAATAATTATTAAGTTGAATATAATTTTTTATATAGATTTAAAGTTCTTTGAGCATTATTTTCCCAACTGAAACGTTTTAAATTTTCTATAGATTTTAATTGAATTGATTC
>CBDUTX010000363.1:0-2539 GCA_965370235.1 uncultured Desulfuromonadaceae bacterium
TTTTAAGAGCTTTTTCATAATAATATAATGACTTAGAATTATTTCCAATATCATAATATATTAAACCACTAATATTTAGTGATTCACATAAATATTGATTATTCTTTATTTTTTTTGAAATAATATCTGTTTTAAATATAATTTTTTTTGCTTTTTCTAATTCTTTGTTTAATCTATATAAATCTGCTATCATAATCATCGAGTCAATTTGTTCTTCTGAATTTCTTAATTTTATAGCAATATCTCTTGAATATGAGTAATAATTTATAGCTTTATTTATTTTTCCAATAAGACTATAAATATATCCAATAGAAGAAAGAGCCTTATATTTTTTTTCACTTGTTATCTTATCTTCTTCCTTTAAAATTGAATTCCATCTTTCATAGTGTAAAATTGATTTTTCATTTTCAAAACTTTCCTTTGCCCTGTCTGCTGCAAGTGGTAAATATTTTTCTTCTTTTTCATAATCTTCTGCCCTGTTGAATTGAAAGACAAGTTCATCATAGAATTTTTCAATAGAGTGAGGATATATTTGTTCATATTTATAACCTGTTATAAGGTGAAGTTTAATTCTCCTGCTTGGAAGTTGAAGAGAATAAGCTGTATCTTTTAAAAGAGGTGTCCTGAATCGGAAGACATTTTTTATATTTTCATTTTGAACAATAATACCTTCTTCAAGACATGTAAGAAGATATTTCTGAATTTCACCTGTTGTATAAGGACTGTCGGATAATAATTCATTTAAAAGATCACTGTTGAACTGATAGCCTATCACCGATGCATGTTTTAACAACTCCTTTGGTTCTTCATCGAGTCTGTCGAATCTTGCTGTCAGTAGATCACTAAGGGTTTCAGGGACTTTTCCCGGTTTTTCAATCAAATCAAGCTTTCCGGATTTAGACATTTTCAATATTCCTGTATTATTTAAATGCATAACCATCTGTTCAAGAAAAAGAGGATTCCCTTTCCCGGTTTCTTTTAAAAATTCAATTAAATTTTCAGATGGATCATTTTTTAGATATTTTTTTGTGATTTCTGTATAAATTTTTTCTTCTTCAATAGGTTTTAATTGAAAAATATCATCAAATTTTATATCAGTTAAACTTTTCATATCATCAGTTTTTACTTCCCAGGAAGTTAAAATAACAGTAAAAGGAAAATTTTCAACATTTCTCGTCAGCATTCTCAACCACTGTAATGTGAACTCATCAATAAATTGAGAATCATCTATGAATACTACGAGGGGTTTTATTTTGCTTATAACTTTTATCAATATCTTAAGTGCCCTCAATTGATTTTCAAAACGCAGTTTAGGCTCGAGACTGGAATAAAGAGAATCATCCCATTCTACATATACAAGTGCAGCGAGAAAGGAGATGTTTCTAATTAATTCCAGGGCAATATCATTTGAAATTTTAGTATTTTCAACAATTGTTTTTATCTTATCCTCTATCTTTTTCCTGTCATCTATTCCATTTATATCAAAATAATCACTTAACCATTCTCTTACAGGGAAAAAACCTTTCTGAGAAACACTGCCACAGGACATTTTTATTAAAAAGATATTTTGATTTTTCATCACCTGTTCTAAAAGTCTTGTTTTCCCTATTCCTGATTCTCCGGATAATAGGAATAAACCACCGTATTTTCCTCTTTTAATTTTATTTAACTTTTCAACAAGCCACCTTTGTTCCTTTTCCCTATTTATAAAATCTGTTAAATATTTTTTTTCAAAATGCTTTACCCTTGAAATTAATGAGAATATATGAGTACTATGTTTTTTCCCCTTTAGTTTTATCTTTCCAAGATCATTAAATAAATAATTTATATGTTTTTTTACAATTTTTTCAGTCACTGTCAGGTAATTCCATTTAGAAACCATCATCAGTCTTGCTGATGTATTCACGCTGTCACCTAAGGCAGTCCATTCATTCCTTGTTCTTCCGCCTGTTAAACCAACATAAACAAGCCCTCTTGTTAATCCTGCTCTCCATTTACTATCCGGAAACTCCTGTTTGAATATATCTTTAAATTTTAAGATAAAATCCAGAGCTCTTTCTTCAGGTTTTTCTAAAGCAACAGGAGCTCCAAAGATAAGAAGGATTGACATACCTTTGTCTCCAAAAATCAATTTATTGAATGTACCTCCGGATTCTCTTAGCAATTCTTCAATAATTGAATATAATTGTTCAATTTCAGAGTGCTTTTTAATACAGGAAAATTGAAAGAATATTGTGATAACATCCCGCATTTCAGGCTTTTTATAAGCACGTATAATATTTTTATCTTCAAACTTTCTCACCAAATCAATATCCCTGCTCAAATCCATTGAAGTTCTAACATTCCTTTCAACTCTTTTCTCTGTAATCTCCCCTCTTCTTTCTCCTTTCCTCCGGGTATCAAGTACAGCTCTATCTATAGCCTGTCCTTTGAAATAATAACAACATCTTGTGGATTTTGATCGGCATATACCCCATTGAAAATTACCTGTTTCTATTCCATAATGTACAGAAAGAAAAACTTCTCCCGTCAGAGTCTG
>CBDUTX010000364.1:0-2531 GCA_965370235.1 uncultured Desulfuromonadaceae bacterium
ATTTCCAGGTCTTAGAACATTCGATGATCCTACCAAGTTATACATGCAGGAATTAAAAAATACCAAATTGATGAGCAGACAGGATGAAATCGATGTCGCTAAAGAAAAAGAAATTGCTGAAAAAGAAATTGCTGAAACTATTTTTTCAACTTTATCTGGTATTGAAGCATTAATAAGAATGCAGGAAAAAATCATTAAAGTCAAAAGTCAAAATGTTGGAGAATATCTAAAATTATTCTTTCCTCCTGAAGAAGAGAAAAATCCTTTATTCCCTATGAGATTGATTGTTTGGGAAAAAAAACAATTTCTTCTGAAAAATATCAAAAAAATAATTAACAAATACGAACATTTGATGAAAACCAAAACCCTGATCAAAAAAGAAAAATCTTTTAAAGATATAAAAAATATTCTCCTTCCCTATATTGATACCAGCAAAAAAGCAGAACTTGAAAAAAATATATTTCTCGACAGATTACATATAAAAGTTGTTGAAAAATGCGTTAATAGCTTTATAGATGATTTGGACAGCTTTATTGAAATTAATAAAAAACAGGAAAAAATTTGGAAAAATCTGAAAAAATATATAAAAATTGATTTTCACTGTGTCCCTGAGAATTCAAAAGGAGCCAACAAATTACTTAAAAAAACAAAAAAATTAATTCCTAAAATAATTAGCGAAAACAAAAAAATCAAAACGAACACACAGTTAACCGAATTAAAAAACCTTATAAATGAACAGAAATACTTAGAAAATACCGGAATGCTTACATATACAGATACAAAATCTAATTACAAATTACTTACTAAATCAAGTGAAAGAGTCAATGATGCTAAAAAAAAAATGATCGAAGCCAATGTAAGACTTGTAATTTCAATTGCAAGAAAGCACAGTTATCAAGGATTGGATTTTCTCGATCTCATACAGGAAGGAAATGTAGGTTTAATGAGAGCCGTAGATAAATTTGATTGGAGAAAAGGCTATAAGTTTAGTACTTATGAAACATGGTGGATAAGACAAGCAATAAGCAGAGCCATAGCAGATCAGGGTAGAACTGTCAGAGTACCCGTTCACATGATTGAAGTTATTCACAAGGTGAGTAAAGAAATTGCATCTAACAGGCAAAAAACAGGAAGAGATCCTACTCCTGAAGAAATATCTGAATCTCTCGATATTCCAATAGAAAAAATTTATGCAGTTTTCAATGTAGGACAAGATACTGTATCATTAGATCGTCCCATAGGAGACAGTGACGATGCTCATTTTGGTGATTTCATTGAAGATGTAAAAGAAGCATCTCCCCTTCAGGTGGCAGCAAATGTGATGCTTGATGAAAGATTAAAGGTTGTTCTCAATACTTTAACTGACAGAGAACGCAAAGTCCTTGAATACAGATTTGGATTAATTGATGGATGCCCGAAAACACTTGAAGAAGTTGGTTTAATATTTGGAGTTACAAGAGAGAGGATCAGGCAGATTGAAACAAAATCATTGAAAAAGCTCAGACTTAAAGCAAGATCAAAACAACTCGAACAATTCCGAGAAATGTCAGAGTGACCAATGAGTAAGATAATTGTCAGTTCAAAAACCATTAAAGGATCAAATAAATCAAGAAATGAAGATTTAATTACTTGGAAACTTCCTGAAAATAAAGAAGAATTCCTCAAAAAAGGAGCACTATTTGCTATAATTGATGGTTTCGGGGGAAGAGAATCCGCAGAGGTTTCCTCAGAGTTCATTGCAAAAACCATTTTTGAAACTTATTATTCCTTAAAAGAAAATATTACTACGAAAGACCGTCTGAAAAAGACATTGATCTCTGTAAATGAGATATTCTACAAAAATTGGAAAGAGAACAAAGATAAAAGAGGTGTAGGTGCTTCAATATCACTTCTCGCTTTAAAACTCCATTCTATGATTATCGCTAATATTGGTGATTCAAGAATTTTTCTTGTAAGGAACAGAACTTTAAAACAAATTACAAATGATCATACATGGATTGCAGAGCATGATGACATAAAACTTACCGATATGACATTTAAAAATATCCTTACACGCTCTTTAGGTTCAAAACCAAAAATTCAGCCTGATATTTATACTGTAAATTTAAAACCTGATGATATTTTCCTGATGACAACAGATGGAATTACAGATAACTTAATATAACAGAGATAAGAGAATCTACTCTTTACAAATCAGTAGAAGAAGTTCCTGTTTATCTTGCAAATAGTGCAATAAGATCAGGTTGTAATGATAATTGTTCGGTTTTTCTCATTAAAATTTCAGAGATCCCTGTAAAATACAAAGAAATACCAAGCAGCAGAAAAGAAATTATAGAAGAAAATATTCATGCATATACAAAATCAGAAGAATCTTTAACTGAAAAAAATGAATTTCAATTAAAAAGTTCTAATAAACAAGATGATGAAAAACCCCAAAGAATTGATATCCTTGATACTGAATTTGATGAAAATATTAAAAAGAGATTTTCAGTAAGAAATGTAATAATACTATACATTTTACTATTTTTAAT
>CBDUTX010000365.1:0-2521 GCA_965370235.1 uncultured Desulfuromonadaceae bacterium
AAAACTATTCTCATCACTACCTGAAATCTGAGGAGGTATATCATCAATATGTTCACCATAATTTAAAGCTCTAAAAACCTCATCATTCCCATTTCCCGTATAATCTCCAAATGTGAAACTGCTTTGTGTTCCATCAATATTTTCTAATAAACCAAGTTCTTCTTTTCCTACTCTTTCCAATTTATAGGGAAGTGTATTTAAATTGATATTTCTGTTAATTATTTTTAAAAAGATAAAAGTTGAGATTATTATAAAAATAATAAAAAACAAAAAAGGGTAATATCTAAGAATTCTTTTTATATTCATTTTACATTCATCCTTTCATGATGTTTTGAGAAAAGATATTACACTATTTCAAGTATAATTCAATTAAAATCAAAGAAGTATTATTTAATCTCATTGACCTTTTAATGCCATACTCCTATAATCTTTTAAAAAACAGGAGGTAAGATGCCATATAAACCAAGGGATTCTCTGAAAAATGTTAAACCTTATAAACCGGGTAAACCGATAGAAGAAGTGGCTCGGGAATTTGGGATAAAAGAGGAGATAGTAAAACTTGCATCAAATGAAAATCCACTCGGTCCCTCCCCGAAGGCTGTTCAACTTATCGAAAATAAACTTAAATATCTGAACTATTATCCCGATGACACTGTCTATTATCTTTCAGGTGATATTGCAAATCGTTTCAATGTCAAAAGGGAAAATGTAATAGTATCCAACGGAAGTGCTGAATTGATAATACTGTCAGTTCTCAGTCATTTAGAGAAAAATAATAATCTGGTGATGGGCTGGCCTGGTTTTATCCTGCCGAAGATTGCCTGTGCTATAATGGGAGCTCAGGTAAAGCAGATAAAAACAAGAGATGATCACTACCATGATACTGAGAAAATACTGGATGCTATCAACTCAGACACAGTCATAGTTTATATCGATAATCCGACAAATCCTCTCGGTACATTTTTAAATAAGGACAAGATACAATATCTTTCAGATAATGTTCCTGATGATAAAATCCTGATTATTGACCAGGCATATTACGAATACCTTGAAAAAGATGATTTCATATTGCATGAGAAGTTATTGTCACAGAGAGAAAATATTCTGATCCTTCAAACTTTCTCAAAGATATACGGACTTGCAGGATTAAGAATTGGTTATGGTATTGGAAATAGTGAACTTGTTAAGAACATAAGAAAAGTAAAAATACCATTCAATGTCAATTTACTTGCTCAATCTGCAGCACAGGAAGCTCTCAAGGACAATGATCATGTGAAAAATACAATTGAACTGAATAAAATTGAGAAAAAATTCATATCTGAAGGTTTAAAAGAGAGAAACTATAAAGTTGTTGACAGTTTTACAAATTTCATCACATTCGACCTTGGGGAAGATTCAGATAAATTTAATATTGAGATGCAGAAAAGAGGGGTTATCATAAGACCTCTAAAGCCTTATGGTCTCGAGACAATGGTAAGAGTG
Organism: uncultured Desulfuromonadaceae bacterium; assembly: GCA_965370235.1. Lineage (GTDB taxonomy): Bacteria > SDB-A > SDB-A > SDB-A > SDB-A > CBDUTX01. The sequence goes on from CBDUTX010000365.1 coordinate 1,483, forward strand.
ACAACAGGAACAAGAGAAAACAGCAATAGATTTTTCAAAGCACTGGATGATATTTCAAATTAATGGATACAGTTATCGACATAGGAAAAATTGTTTTAAAAGCATCATTCTTTATTGCAGGTGGTCTTGTCTGCTTTTTTCTTATCTATCATGGATTCAAATTCCTTATCAAAAAACTATTTAAATTACCGCAAAGAAGATGGAAAGAACTTATTGTATTTATCTCAGGTGCTTTTATTATCTTTTTAACTTTATCACTTTTCTCTCATATTTTCTCTGCCAGTGGAAATAATATTGTTGGATACACAGGAACATTTTTAGCCAAGTGGACATTTTATTTATTTGGATGGCAGGCATTTATACTTATTGTTATTTTTGCAATTTGGCTTTGGTCTTTTGCCCGTTCTGTCTGGTCAAAAAAAAAAAATCTTTCTTTTGACCGGTCATATACTCTTACATCTGTTTTACTATCCTTTATCCTTTCATCGGCTATCCTTCTTGGAATGTACAAAATTCCAGGGAGAAAACCCGTCGATGGTTTTACTGAATTTTATGCTTCAGGATGGATTGGAGATAAACTTGCAAATATAGGATTACAATTCCTTGGAAAAGCAGGTTTAATAATTGCAATTTTAATTTTCTTCTTTCTGACAATTGTCATCACAACAGGAATTGATATTACTTTCTACATGAGAAAAATGATAGAAAAGATTACACCTCTGCTGAATCTTAGATATAAAAGAAAGAAAAACAGGAAAAAAGAATCTAAAAGAAAAACTGAAAAAACATCTGACAGTTCTATAAAAACTGATGTTGAAGAGGAAGTGAAAGAAATTTTTGAATATGAAGAAATGACAATTGATGAAATTGATGAAAAATATGAACAGGTGAAAATCAATTATGAAGATTTTCTCGATAAAAAACTTCAAAACCAATTAATTTCTTTATTGAATAATTCCGATGAAATTCCTGCTCAACCACTTGCCTCTTCAGGAAAATTAGCAAAGGCATTAGTCAAAAAATTAAAAGATTTTAAAAT
>CBDUTX010000366.1:0-2508 GCA_965370235.1 uncultured Desulfuromonadaceae bacterium
TATACTGGAAAAACAGATAATATATCCAAATCTTCCACTTGTAGTAATCATTCCTCCGGGAAAAAACACAGAGATGATAACAGATATTTTAAAAACTAACGAGAAAACACTTGTAGCAATTCTAAAGAAAAATGGAAAAAACAATAAAGACGATGAATTATACGACTTTGGAGTTATAGCTGTTGTAACAAAGCTGATGAACTTCCCCGATGAAAGTTATAGAGTGATTATTCAAGGAAGAAAAAGAGTTAAAATACAGGAAGTTTATAATCACAGAAATTATAAAAAAGCAGTCGTAATTCCGGTTGACGACACTTCATTTCAGGGTCATGATGTTGAAGCTCTTTTCAGAAGTCTTCAAGATGCCTTTATGGAATTAATTGAAGAAACTCCTGCAATTCCGCAGGAACTTAAAATTATTATCAAGGAAATCGATAAACCTTCAAGTCTGGCTGATTTTATCTCAATGCATATAAATATGGACATCACAGAAAGAGAAAATATTCTCGAAATGATAAATGTAAAAAAACGTTTAAAATACGTACTTAAAAAAGTTATAGATGAACTTTCTATAGCTCGAATCTCGTCAAAAATTAGAAAAGAAGTTGAAGAAAAAGCAGAAGACAGCAGAAGAGAATATTTTCTCCGTGAACAGATGAAAGCAATAAAGAAGGAATTGGGAGAAAAGGATGAGCTTTCAAAGGATATAAATGAAATCAGAGAAAATATGGATAAAGTTAAATTAACTGAAGAAGCAAAAGCTGCCTGTGAAAAAGAACTTGAAAGACTTAGTATGATGCCTCCGGCTTCTGCCGAATATTCTGTTGCAATGACATATATTGACTGGATACTTGAGTTGCCCTGGAATGTCTACACGAAGGATAACACAAGCATACAAAATGCAGAGAAAGTTCTCAATAATGATCATTACGATCTTGAGGACATCAAAGAGCGAATGCTTGAATTCATAGCAGTTAGAAAATTAAAACCTGATGTAAAGAGTCCGATAATATGTTTTGTTGGTCCTCCCGGTGTTGGAAAAACTTCATTAGGACAATCAATAGCGAGATCACTTGGAAGAAAATTTGTAAGATTTTCTTTAGGTGGCATCAGAGATGAAGCTGAGATAAGAGGGCATAGAAGAACATATGTTGGAGCATTACCTGGAAGAATTATACAGGGTATCAGAAGATCAGGTTCTTCAAACCCTCTATTCATGCTCGATGAGATAGATAAATTAGGTACTGATTTCAGAGGAGATCCAGCTTCAGCTCTATTGGAAACTCTCGATCCGGAACAGAATTCAAATTATAGAGACCACTATCTTGATTTATCATTTGACCTGTCACGGGTTCTTTTTATCATGACAGCAAACACTACTTCTACTATCCCTCCTGCACTTCTTGACAGAATGGAAATATTGGAACTTCCCGGTTATACAACCGATGAAAAAAAAGAAATAGCCAAACTTCATCTTGTTCCAAAGCAATTGACAGAAAACGGTCTCGAGGGTAAAAAAGTTTCCTTCACTGATGAAGCCATTGAAAGTATTATCACCAATTATACTTATGAAGCAGGTGTGAGAGGTCTTGAGAGAAAAATTGCTCAGGTTTGTAGAAAAATTGCCAAGAAAATAGCTTCACAGAGAACTAAAAAGTTAAGCAAGATCAAGATAGACAATAAAAGAATTTTTAAAGAACTTGGTCCTTCAAGGCTTGTACATGAAAAAAAGATGAAAAATGATAAGATAGGAATCTCAACCGGTCTTGCCTGGACTCCTCAGGGAGGTGAAATACTGCTGATCGAATCGGTTATCATGCAGGGAAAAGGTCTACTGACTCTGACGGGTCAACTTGGGGATGTTATGAAAGAATCTGCAATTGCAGCACTTGCTCTTTTAAAATCAGATTGTCTGTCATTAAATATTAAAGAAAAAATATTTTCAGAAAGTGACTTCCATATCCATGTTCCGGCAGGAGCAATTCCCAAAGATGGACCTTCTGCAGGAGTAGCTATAATATCATCACTTTACAGCAGACTAACAGGTCATCCTGTGAGAAGTGATATAGCAGTTACAGGTGAAATTACTTTAACAGGAAGAGTTCTTCCTGTAGGAGGTATTGAGAACAAAATCCTTGCTGCAAAAAGAGCCGGGATATATGAAGTTCTTCTTCCAAAAGATAACAGAGCTGATATACAACATATCTCAAAAAAAAAAAAAGAAGGTTTGAAATTCGTCTATGTCGATAATGTAAAAAATGCTTTAAAAATTACAGTCCCAGAAAAATAGGAGTTATCATCATGTTAACAGATATAATTAAGCCTGAGAATATAGCAATTTCACATGATAAAAAAAATTTCGAACAGGTTCTAAGCGATCTTGTTGATCTTATGAATGCAGAAAAACAAGAAAAAAAAAATGTGAAGGTTTTTTTGAAATCTCAGGAAAAATTAATCTCTTCTGCATTGGGTAAAGGCGTCATTCTCTTCAGAGTCTGGCCCGTAGAA
>CBDUTX010000367.1:0-2507 GCA_965370235.1 uncultured Desulfuromonadaceae bacterium
AATATAGCTCATAAAAATCCGGATATTGATAAAGATCATATAGTGGAAAAGTTTCAAATCAATACAGGTGAACAGATAAAATTTGCTGAAAAGTCAGTAACCGACATCAGGATCAAGGATAAATTGGATTTCGCAAAAGAATTCTTTCCACTGCTCAATGAGAATAAATTTATAAAATTCTGGAATTTTAATTATTTGGATAGATACACATTAAAACACTTTATTTCAAGCAGAGGATCAGATGTTAAATTTGATTACCAGAATTCAGGATATAATATTGTATTTTCTCTTGTTGATAAAAATAATAGATATTTTGAATCCTTTTCAAAAGCTGATGACTCTTTTGTAAAATATTTAGATACCTACAATGAATTTAAGGAATATCTTGTTAAATGTAATGACTTTTTAAAAAATGCAAAACCTGTCAATTCAGGGAAATATAAAGTGATTTTGTCACCTCTTGCTGCCGGAATATTTGCCCATGAAAGTTTCGGACATAAAAGTGAAGCTGATTTTATGTTGGGCGATAAAAAAATGAAAGAAGAATGGATGATTGGGAAAAAAGTAGGAGCGGATATTCTGTCGATAATCGATGATGGAAATATTAGCGGAACAGGATATACCCCCTTTGATGATGAAGGGACAAAGGCAGAAAAAACATATTTGATAAAAAACGGGATATTGTCAGGAAGGCTTCACAGTACTCAGACGGCAGCATCGCTCAATGAGAATTTAACAGGTAATGCAAGATCTGTAAATTTTGAATATGAACCAATTGTCAGAATGACAAATACTGTAATTTTAAAAGGAAATAAAAATAAAAAGGATCTGTTTGCAGAAGTAGATAATGGAGTTTTTGTTGATACTATAAAACACGGATCCGGAATGTCTACTTTTACTATGGCACCAAACAGAGCTTATACAATTAAAAATGGAGAAATTGATTCACCTGTAAATATATCAGTAATTTCAGGTGATGTTTTTGAAACTCTTAATTTGATAGACGGTTTGTCTGATGAAATCGAAGTTTTCTCATTTGTCGGAGGTGGATGCGGAAAAATGGATCAAAGTCCCTTAAATGTGGGATTTGGAGGTCCTTATGTTAGAATCGAAAGTTTGAATATTCAATAATATGGAGGTCAAGATGACAATAGAGAAATATTTTAAAACAGAAAATGAAATTGGAATTAAAATTAATCAAACAAAAATCGATGGAATAAAGAAAAAGAATATATCACAAACAGGATTAAGAGTATATAAGGACAACTTGATCGGTATAGCTGGAAAATTAGGAAAATTTGATGAAGATCATCTTATAAAAAAAGCAGAAGAAAATTTAAAATATAAAATTTCCTATCCATTTCCAGTATCTTCAAAAAAGACAGAAACACAAGATTTTAGAAATATTAAGATGGAGGAAAAAGAATTTCTTGAATATACTGAAAATTTTCTCATAGAACTCCAAAATAAATTTAGCAACTTTTCCTTTTCCAACAAAATTAAATATGTAAATATAAAAAAGGAACTTTCAAATACTGAAAATTTAAATCTCCAATACAATGACAGTTACTTTTCATTGGAACTTCTCTTCAGAGATATCAACTCTTCAAATATTATTGATGGATTTTTATTTTCACATTCAAGAGAACTTGATTATAGTAAAATAGTTAAAAAATTTGAAGAAATATACAGTGCATTTTATAATAAAATTGATCTTCCACCGGGAAATGAATTTCCTGTAATATTTATCTCTTCTAATGACCTTCCAATAAAAAAACTTCAATCCGAAATGAATGGATATATGGTTGGATCCGGTTCATCAATTTTATCTGATAAAACAGGTAAGAAAATATTTGGTGAAAATGTCACAATCTATCAAAATAATGACCCCAAACAAGATTTAATATGTTTCTTTGATGCCGAAGGAAGTATCAATAAGAATTATATGTTCAATTTAATTGAAAATGGGATTTTTACAGCTCCATTTACTGATAAAAAAATATCTAATAAATACAATTTACCCCTGACAGGGAGTGCTGTGGGAACTTATGATAGTTATCCTCAAATTGGAATACCGGATATTATGATAAAAAGGTCAGAAAAGACATTAAAAGAAATATTAAATGGAGAAAAAGGAATATTGATATTTATTTCAACTGGTGGAGATTATACTCCTGACGGTAATTTTGCTTCGCCTGTTCAACTTGCATTTTTAACAGACGGTGAGAAACTGACAGGCAGATTACCCCAGCTTCAGATATCCTCCAATTTATTCGATATGTACGGAAATGCTTTCAGAGGTGCAAGTTCTGATCCTTTATATCCTGATTCCTTTGAAAACTATCTTGTTTTTAATATGAAAACTTCAAAATTGTAATATCTTAATATCTGAGTAGTGCTGTTATATTACCAAAATGTTCCAGCTCTTTGATGTCTTCAGCAAATTCAACTTCAGCACCTGTCTTTAATGCAAGCTCTGTAATTTCATTGACAAGGTCAACTTCAAA
>CBDUTX010000368.1:0-2507 GCA_965370235.1 uncultured Desulfuromonadaceae bacterium
TTATCAAAGGATAAAAGAAGAAAAAGAAAATTTCATTATATTTTTGTATTGCCTGTTTAATAATTTTTGTCATCAGTATTATTTATAATATTTTACAGATGAAAAAAATTAATACTCTAAATCTTTCAGAAGAAGAAATTGTAAATATGAAAATTAATGATAATTTTTTAACTACTATTTCTAACATTGAGGATTATAAAGAAAATAATAATTCATATCCGATAAACCTTGAAATCATCATTGAAAATGAAGATCTTAAATATGTATTACTTTCAGAAAGTTCATACACACTGACTTATTATTTCGATGATACATTTATTATGTACAATTCAGAATCAACAGAAGATGATAATTTTTATCTTGAAGATTCAGTGTTTTTAGAAAATTAAAACAATTCATAGGAGGAATACTATGAATAAAGAAAAAGGATTTACATTAATTGAATTGGTTATTGTTATATTGATTCTCGGCATTTTAGTGAATTTTGCCATGCCAAATTATATAAAAATAAAAAGAAATGCTGAAGCTACAAAAATAATTCAGGATTATATTATAATACGTGATGCTTTGATTTGTTACCATGGAGATCATGGTGACTATCCAAGAGATTATTACCCTGGAAGAATACCCCGTGGTCTTGAGGAATATCTTCCTGAAGGATTTTCTTTCGATAAAAGACCTGAATTCGATGCAAAATATGATTGGGATAACTGGGTACGTCGAAATGGTAAACCTAAACATCCCCGTACCGGTGTTTTATACGGTGTTTCCGTAACAACAAGAGACATGCAGCTTGTTAATTCAATAAAAGGAGTTTATGGAGGACCTTTTCATTATACACTTGGGAATAATTATACATTTGTAATGGAAGCTATTAAAAAATAACATTTAAAAATTATTAGAATAATATGAATGAAATAAACAAATCAGAGAAAGATAAACAGTTCTGTAATAACTGTGGCAAACCTATTGATAATTCAAAAAGTATTTATTGTACTCAATGCCAGATTAAATTAGCAGAAGAAAAAATTCCTATAACACAGGAGTTGCCAAAAAATAAAAAAAAGAAACCTATTTTTGTTATTATTAAATGGGTTTTATTAATTATGTTTTCTGTTTTAATAATTATTAATGCTTTTTTTATTATTAATCTTGTAACAAGAAAAAATTCAAAAAGTTATAATCTTCCTGAATTAAACAAAGAAACAGTTTTATGTATTTCAAATCTTGAATATGTTTTAGAGCAAATGAGGTCTGGAGAATTCGAGGAGGATTCAATATACTGCCCACTTAGTGAAAAACCATATGAGATATCAATAAAAAATGGTGATACAATAATTTCTTGTCCTGAACCGGAAAAACATAATTTAATATCACTTGGTTTTTCTTCAAAAGATTCAATGCCGGAGATTGTAAAATGAAAAATTATTATTTTAAACTCAACTCCAATTATCATGGATTAAATAGAACCCAAAAACAAGATAAGGGATTTGCTTTAATTGAATTTGTTGTAGTGTTTGCTATAATTGGCATTTTGAGTACTATTGCCAGTTTTGCTATTTCCAGGATGATACAAAGTACACAGGAAGCTACTTTAAAGGCAATGACAAGAAATGTATATATCGATATGAGTGATTATGTTGATCAATATGATTTAAAACATAGATATGGAAGAAATTATGATGTAAGATTTTTAAACGGTAAATTGGAAGCAATTCTCGAAAATGCTCCATATGATAACTGTTATGATTTCGAGAATCCATATTCAAAAAGTAAGATCATCTTAAATTGGAGATCTGTTCCTCGTAGATTAGCTAATCCGGCTGTTTTTATTACAAATAACAGAAGATATTCTTATGAGAGAATTCAACCTGATAAAGTTATTGAAAGATTAAAAGGTAGCATAGTTGTTTACATGAGAAATAGAGTTTCAAGAATTGATGTTTTCTATATTGGACTTGATGGAAAAAAATCATCTATGGTTATTATTACAGATTGATAAAAAGTATTTTAATTGGTTTATAAGCTTTTAGATAATTGCATTATATTTTCTATTTTTTCCTTAATTAAATCAGTTTTTTCTGAAATTAAATTTAGATTATTATTCTCAGTATTTTGTTCAATTTCATATGCTATTTTTGAAATATCATCAAAACCATAATTTGCAGAAGATCCTTTTAAAGAATGAGCAAAACTTGCTATATCTTCTGAATTTCCTTCTTCAATGGCTGCTTGTATTTTTTCTATAGTGGATAAACTTGTCTGAATATATATCTCCAAAAGTTCAAGATATTCATTTAACTCCAAACCCAAATTTCCTGCTAATTTTTTAAAATCCATTAATTTTCCTTATTAAAAATCCATTTATTAATAACTTGATAGACAAGTTCTCTTTTTATTGGTTTTGTTATATAATCATTCATTCCTGCATCAAGACATTTATCCTCATCTCCTTTTAAAGCATAAGCAGTCATTGCAACAATTGGAATTTTATTAAAACCACTTTC
>CBDUTX010000369.1:0-2503 GCA_965370235.1 uncultured Desulfuromonadaceae bacterium
CACTGAAAGTCATCTACAATAAGAACAAATGGTTTCACTTTTGACAGATGAAAAAGAATTTGATTGAATATGTACATTTGATTTTCAACTCTCCTTTTCTCATCGACATGTTCATAAGGGGAATTTTTCCATCTGTAGCCGATCATAGCAGCTATATAGCTCCAGTATGCTCTGAGAATAGGAGAGATAGTTTCAAGATAGGATAGTATCTTCTCTTTGACTTTTTGCCGATTATCTTTCTTTATATTGAATATTTCCTTCAACCAGAACTGAAAAGGATTCCAGGGAAAAGGAAGAGTTTGATCACATTTTACTTTTATCCAGTTATATTTATCAGCACCAATTAATCTGATTGATTCATCGACAAGCCTTGTCTTTCCGATGCCTGCTTCTCCGTTTATATGGATTAATGATGGAAGGGAACTTGAAATTGAATGTTCAATATATTGTTCTAATTTTTCCAACTCATTATTTCTTCCTATAAATGAAGAAATATATTTTGTCTGCAGTTGGTGTTTGAAATCCAAAAATTTAAATATATTTTCTTTCTTAGTTTTCCCTTTTAGTTTAATAAAATCTTTGGATTGATAAATAAAAGAATATTTTGATTTTTCCTTGAAAGCACTGGAAACTAAAATTTCACCCTTTTCAGCTTTCATCATAAGTCTTGCTGATGTATTGACAATATCCCCGATTACAGTCCACTCATTTCTGAAATTAATACCTGTCAAACCCGAGTATACTAAGCCATAATCCAGTCCGATTTTTACATTATTAAATTTTTTTCTGACAGAGAGTGCATACCTGATTGCAGAGATTTCAGAATTTTCTCTCGTTTCAGGCGCTCCGAATACTGTTAATATTACAATACCTTTATCACTGACATCTATCTTGTTGAAAGTTCCTTTAAATTGCCGGGAATAGTAAATACAATGTGAAACAATTTTGTTGATAGAAGAGTAACTTTTTAATTTTCCGAATTGAGTAAACACCGGTATTACATATCTCAATTCAGCTTTTTTTGCATATTTTAAGACACTTTTTTCTATGAATTCTTTTGATATTTCAGATGTACTAACCGGAAGAGTAAAATCTGTAATTTTTTTTAAATTATATCTTTTCTTAATATTTTTTTTATTTATTATATAACTGGTAGAATTAACTGCATTTTCTATTGCTGTACCTGAAAAATAATATGATTTTAGATTTTTACTTCCAACTATGCCCCAGCTTATCTCTCCAGTTCCACTTCCAAGTTTAAAAGAGCTGTCCTGAATGTTTTCTGTATTAGAATGGCTGTATATCATTTCAATTGTTCTTTTACATCTTTTAAAGTTATCTTCCGGGAAAAGAGCTAAAAATGCATCTCCGGCAAAATTTGCTATAAAACCATTGTTTGCATAAACAGATTTTATAGGTATATCAAAAGTCCTTTTGAGAAGGTCAGATATTTCCTCAGCTCCCTGATCGCCTTTTTTGAATAATTTTTCTGTTTTTGCAGTAAAATTTGTTATATCGAGGAATAGAGCAGTTCCGGAAAAACTACCAAGTTTTGAACCTTTTATATATTTATCTTCAATAAACTTTGGAAGGAAATTAAACAGAATATTTTCCATGATTGAATATTAGCATATTATAAATATAATACAAATTACTCTGATTATTATGTTTGAAATGAAATATTTTCACATATGAGTACTAAATTAACTTACTCTAATATTTTTAATTGTTTTGAATATAAAACTCACAGTGAAAAAAGAAGTAAACCATTTTAAAATAAATTATGTCTAATATATTAAATTTAACCAGGAGGTAGAGATGGTAAAAAGGAAAACTTTAGCAGCATTTATTCTTCTTTTTTTATTGGCTGTTAGTTGTACAAAAAGTGGTTCTACTCCAACAGAACCGGGAGCAACTTCAGATGAACAGGCTATAAGAAATCTTATTAATAGTCAGTATATAACATTACTGACCGATGCAAGTCATTACGGGCAGGGAGATACTACAGGAGGAGGTTTTGCTCCTTTTTCTCCGATAAATCCAATTCACTGGTATCGTGAACCTCTCGGGGCAATTCAGAAAGATATAATAATTCAAATTATAGGTGATACTGCATATGTAAGTGTTTCATTTACAGGTACAGGTGATATGCATATATTTTATTTTGAAGGATATCAAATAGATTCCATTATAAAGAACTTTAGTGATCAGTTCACAAGAGAAGCTATGTTTGTAAGAGAAGAAAGTTCAAATTCTTCATATAACGGTTGGAGGTTGAGAGGAATTAAACCTGCAGAAATACACACAACAGGGGGGAATCATCATATTGACAGTGTTGTTATTGCTACTGGAGACACAACATACCACATAGATAATTTTGATAACTATTATTTAATTCAGAAAGATATTTTAAATGTACATATGACGCTAGAACCCGGTGACACAATACATTTGACCATTTACACACATGGAGATTCAGTTGATGCATATCTCCATATAGGAT
>CBDUTX010000370.1:0-2487 GCA_965370235.1 uncultured Desulfuromonadaceae bacterium
TAACTTTACATTATCTATCATTTTGTATTCAGTGCCCGGATAAAATAAAAATCGTTTAACAGGAATATTTTCTTTTGTAGTAAAATTTCTTAAGTTTCTTATATCCTTTTTTCCCGGATTTATATTTGATTTTATTTCAATAGCATAAATTATATTTTCAGCATTAAAGATCAAATCGATTTCAGTTCCTGAGGAAGTTTTATAATAAAAGAATTGATCAGCTTTTATCAATCCAAGTTTTCTCCTCTTTTCCAATTCAGCAATTACAAAATTTTCCAGTAATTGCCCTGTGTTTAAAGGAACATTTAAACTGCTGATTATACCATTATCAGAGTAATAAGTTTTTACAGCTTTAATATATCTTTTAGCCGGACCATACTGATATCCATACAATTTAAAGATCAGTTCTGAATTGAACAGAGAGTTAAGATATTTTTTTGTTGTAACAAAACTAAGATTTGATTCACGCGAGAAATTTGAAATATCTAAATGCGAACCAATTGATTTAGCGACATTGTTAATTATTGAAAGTAATCCATCAAGATTTTCAATATTTGATAATCTCATAAGATCGCGTGTGAAATATGTATCTTTATAATTTTTCAACAAGAATTTCTTTTCCTGATCATCTTGTTGACACAATATCTCCGGGAATTGTCCGTAATTAATAGCACGATCAAGTAATCTCTTTGCTTTTTGAATTTCAATCTGATTTAATTGATCTTTGAAAATATCATGGTTCTTAAAACCAAAATTTTCACCCCAGCAGACAGTTGGTAAAGAATAAAGATTAATTCTTCCAGCTAATGTCTCTGCTGATCTGTCAAATAAACCGGTCAAACTTGATCCTGTCATTAAAAAAACCGATTTTTTTGAATCTATGGAATATTTTACTGCTATGATGAGATCAGGTATTCTCTGAATTTCATCAATAATTGCACTTGAACCTAAACTTTCTACAAAACCCTTTGGATCTTTTTTAGCCCAGGAATAAAAATCCAGATCATCTAATGTGACATATTTCCAATCTTTAAAATTATTTTTAAGAAAAGTGGTTTTTCCACACCTTCTTGGTCCTGAAATAAGACAACTTTTATCAGTTCTAATAGATAACCATCTTTTAAACATAGTTTAATATTATCATGGATAATATTAAAGTCAACTTTAAAATAATCCATATTTTATATATAAAACCTTATATTTTATCAAGATAACTAAATCTATGATGTATAAGGTTGCAGATTTTTTATTTCTTTTTAAATTAAACTAAATTTCTTAGCATTTAATCATTCTGGAACACCTAATTCCATTTTATATAGTATTTTGGAAATTCAATTTTCAATTTTCATAAAATTGGTTAATCTTTATTGGAATTTTGAGACAACATCTTAACAGACGCATTTCATTTATTGTGGATATAAGTTACGTAACTCTATCTATTGAGTAGGTTAGCATTTTAAATATTTAAAAAACAATGAAATTTCAAGATGCAATAAATATATCCTTTTTACATAGATTTATTTAAATTCAAATTCTGATATTTTTAAAAATAAATCAGAAACATTATTTTTTCAGTATTTAGATATAATGTTTTATATCTATGCCTTATCGAAAAAAGGGGATCTATATCTAATGTAAATTTTTCTTAATATTAAATTTCTTTTCTTTCAATCTATGAATTATTCCGTTTTCAAATGAGGATTTTTCGAAATCTGTTACAAATATTCCTGCGAATCTATAAAGTCTAAATCCAAGATTATCTATGCTTCTTGGAAAGGTAATTCTCTTTACATTATTGTTTGAAGTGCTTTCATACCATTTTTTATATTTTTTATTGTTCTTACATTTCTCTGTAATAATTTTTCCGTCTTTACTTATGTGGTTATCCCATTCTTCATTCTCATAAAATTTTGGAAACCATAGATAGTATCCATCATAAACTTTGCTTTTAAACCAAGCTCGCTGAGCTCCTTTATAATTTTGTCCTAAGCAATTACAAGCATCTACAATTCTTCTGAATGCAGGATTTTCTTTTATGTCTAAATATCCTTTTTTTGCAAAATAATTAGGGTCAAACTCTTTTTCTATATCCCAAGGTTCCCATTTACTATTATTTTCTCGTTTTGAAATTTGTTTTTTGATTTCATCAACTATACTTTTGATTTGCTTGTTAATTTCGATGATGTCATTTGTAATTTTAATTCTCATTATTTTATGATTGGTTGCTTGAATAATGTCAGTATCCCTTTTTATATCTAATTTGATTTGCTTTTTATGAAATGGCTCATCTATTTCAATATGAAGATTTAACTGTGGTAAATACATATCTGTCAAAGCATGTCCTTCAGGTCTATTAATATATTGTTGTGTGACAAATTTCAAATCAGTCCTATTCAGTAAATGATATATCCGAGTTACTACATAGTTCTCGAAATTCTTTTTATTAGTTTTTGATATTTGTTTAATTATATAATCTATTTTCGTCAT